>DATMUN010000669.1:0-2500 GCA_035563895.1 Occallatibacter sp.
GGGCCCGGGGTGGGGCCCCAAGCCCCATCACGCTCCAGCTTAATGTACCCGCGCATGCCATAGTGGCCTATACGCAGGAATTTGCGAGACAGTTCCCAGAGACGGCGTAACCTTTTTCTGACGAAAACCATCAGAGTGGGTGCCGGGCCTTCCCGTTCAATTGCCCGGTGGAGGAAAAGTGAGATGAAGCTAGCTTGCCTGGCACTGGCCTTGGCAGTTGTTGCCGTCGTGGGACTGCGCAGCGGTAATCATGCGGTACGCGCCGCAGGAAAGGCCCCGATCCCACCACCGATACTGGACGATACCCTAACAGCCAGCCACGGAAAGCAGGTGGCCATCTTTGCCGGGGGGTGCTTCTGGGGTACGCAGTCGGTCTTTGAGCGCGTAAAAGGCGTTGTAGACACAACCGCAGGCTACGCCGGAGGAACGAAAGAGACTGCCACCTACACGCAGGTGACAACCGAGACCACCGGGCATGCCGAATCCGTACGTGTAGTCTACGATCCAGCGGCGATCACCTACGGCACGCTGCTGCGCATCTTCTTTTCTGTCGCCCACGACCCCACTCAGTTCAACAGACAAGGTCCAGACATAGGGCCGTCGTATCGTTCAGCCATCTTCACCACCAGCGAGCAACAGCACCGCATCGCAGATGCCTACATCCGGCAACTCGACGCGGCACACGTCTTTGCCCGACCGATTGTCACGCAGGTTGCGCCGCTAAAGGGTTTCTACGACGCTGAGTCCTACCATCAGGACTATGCACTGCACAATCCGGACAACCCTTACATTCAGGTTTGTGACAGGCCAAAGATCTCAGCCTTGCGCGAGCAATTCCCTGATCTGTTCCGCGAGTACTCGGGCAAATAAAAGCCGCTCCTCTTCTGCGAGAGGAGCGGCCCTTTCATTCCCCGTCAGTGCCGCTGCATGAACTCCGGCGCCACCGGATTCTCGAACAGCGAGGCATCGCGCGTCACGATCGTCAGCCCGGACGGCGTCACGAAGTACCGCCGCTTGTCCTCCACCGGGTCATACCCGATCACCGTGCCCTCGGGAATATGCACATCGCGATCGATAATCGCGCGGCGAATGCGGCAATGCCGCCCGATCTGCACGTGCGAGAAGATCACGCTCGAATCCACCTCGGAGTACGAGTTCACGCGCACATCCTGCGACAACACCGAGTTCGACACCTGCGCGCCAGAGATAATCACGCCCGCGGTGATGATCGAGTTGACGGCCATGCCGGTACGCCCCGGCTCGCCAAACACGAACTTTGCCGGCGGATACTGCCGCACACGCGTCCGGATCGGCCAGTTCTTGTCGTACAAGTTGAAGACCGGCGACACCGAGCACAGGTCCAGGTTCGCGTCGTAGTAGGCATCCAGCGTACCCACGTCGCGCCAGTAGAGCGCCTGCTTCTTGTTCTCGTCCACAAAGCTGTAGGCCATCATCCGCTTCTTGCCCAACAGATTGGGCAGGATGTTGTGGCCGAAGTCGTGCTTCGAGTTCGGGTCTTCCGCGTCCGCGATCAGCTCCTTCAGCAGCGTCTGCGTGTTGAAGATGTAAATGCCCATCGACGCATCAACCGCGTTCGGCGTAAACGGAGAGCGCACGCTGGTCGAAGCCGGCTTCTCTTGGAAGCCGATCACCTCGCCCGCCTGGTTCACCTCAACCACGCCAAACTGCTTCACCTCATCGGGAGCGATGGGCAGCGTGGCGATGGTGACGTCCGCCTTGGTCTCGTTGTGATAGTCGAGCATGCGGCTGTAGTCCATCTTGTAGATGTGGTCGCCGCCCAGGATCAGCACATGCACCGGCTGCTCGCTGCCGATCGAGTAGATGTTCTGATATACGGCATCCGCCGTGCCCATGTACCAGTTGTTGCCCGTGCGCTGCATGGGCGAGAGCAGTTCGTAGAACTCGCCCAGCTCCTGCGCCACAACGCTCGTCCACCCTTCGCGGATGTGCCGATTGAGCGAAAGCGCCTTGTATTGCGTGAGGATATAGACCCGCCGCAAGCCCGAATTGATGCAGTTCGAGAGCGTAATGTCGATGATGCGATAGTGTCCGCCGAAGGGAACAGCTGGCTTGGCACGATCACGCGTAAGCGGGAAGAGCCGTTCGCCGGCTCCTCCCGCAAGCAGAACACCCAACGTATCTCTCATCACGGCGGTTTATCCCGTATCTGTGGCGGTTGGCCTCTGTCGTACGTCGGTTGGCGGCCCTATGCCGGAATCCGGTACGACATTTCTGTGCGCGGCATGATTTCCACAGTCGTACTAACCGCTGGAGAATACCACACGAAGTTGACACTCGCAGCCTGCCGAATTTCAACCGTTTTCGATACCCTAAAAGCAAAAGCACCTGAGCCTTTCATGGGCTCAGGTGCTTCGCATCAATAGTGGTACGGCTTGCGTTAGCGCTTCTTCTTGAACTTGTACTCCACGCCCACCGAGATCGCGAAGTTCACATCCGTCTGCGTGATCTTTGTGCCGTA
>DATMUN010000670.1:0-2054 GCA_035563895.1 Occallatibacter sp.
AAGTGTGACCTGGACTTGAACCGAGCCCGAGGCTGACGCCGAAATCATAGCTAACAGTTGTTCTGACAATGCCTTACGTCGAAAAGCTGTCGGGTTCGGCGAGAAGTGTCAAAAAAACTAGGATGGCAAAGTTAACTGGAGACACTGTTGCTCCAACTTCGCGAGATAGGCGGCCGGGTCATGGCGGAAGCGCCGCTGCTTCCGCCGCACCTCGCGCCGCGCCTCCAACTCCGTTCGCAGCTCTTGCCAGCCCTCCACATAGCCCGGACGCAACACCAAGCCTTCCTCCGGCCGGAGCCGCGTCGCCAAGCCCGAGATCACCCGCGCCGAGCCCATCACGACCAGACCCGGCGAGGCCCGACGCCGACCGCTGGACCGACGCTCGTGGTAGCGATGGCTACCGAAGGTGTGCTCCAGGTCGTTGTTCGTCCTCGGCAGGTCCGCCGCGTCGTAGCACCGAAACAAGCCCGGCCAGTAGCTCCGGGTCACCTTCAGGAACTGCTTCAACCCCGCCCTCACCGAGGGCTCGCCCGTCGTCGCCACCGCCCGGCGCATCCGCACCAGCAGTTGCACCAGCCGTCGCCGCACCTTCTTCGCCGGCAACCCCTCCTCGTTCTTGAGGATACGGGCCACGCGCTGGACCCATTTGTAGGCCTCCCGCACCGGTGGCCACAGGGCGGCCGTCTCCTCCAGCCCGCGCCGCAGCAACTGCCGCAGCCGACTCAAACCCCCGGGCAAGCCTCCCGCCAGGGACGCCACATGGTCCAAGCTGGCGGCGATCCGGCTCAGCCGATCGTGCAACTTCAGCCCGGCGGCCGCCAGCGGCGGCAGCCCATCGTCGGTCAAGGCGGCGCGCACCGCGGCGCAGTAGCCCCGCACGACCTCCGCTGCCGCGTCGTCCTCCCCCTCCTCCGCCTCCTTCTCCGCCCTGCGCTCGATCGGCCGGATGCCCCGGACTCGCTTCTTCAATTCCTTCTTGGCGTGGCGATCGGCCTCAGAGATCGGCTTGGCCGCCTCGCGGAGATAGTGGAAATGGCAGAGCTGATGAGGGACACCGTCAAGGGCCTTGGCCACCGCCTTGCGGATGCTCTCCTGGCCATCGGAGACCACGCCGGTGATCGGCACCGGCAGGGCCCGGCGCACCTGGTCGATCAGGCCCGCCAGGTCCGGGGCCGTGGACGACAAGAGGCTCTGGGCCAGGAGGATCTCGCCGGAGAGGCAGTCGCGGAAGATCCAGAGGACTTCGTGGCCGACATCAGGCTGCAGGCCGTCGATGGCCAGGATGACGCGGCCCTGCGGGCGGAGCAGCGGCTCCAGCCGCCGGGGATCGGCCGTGGCCAGGGCCCTCAGCTCATCGTAGCGGTCCAAGAGGTTGGTGACGGTGCGCTCGGCGAGGACGATCCCCCGGCCGCTGAGTTCGCGGTAGATCTCGGGGATACTGCGGTGCTCGGCATAGCGGAGCCGGCCGACCAGGGCCATGACGTCGAGTCCGAACTCGTGATAGGGCAAGGCGAAGTGGGACTCGGCCTCGGGGCGGTAGGGCCGGAGCAAGCGGGAGCACTCGGGATTGGGGCAGCGTCGGATGGTCAGGGTCAGCCGGAAGACGCTGTCGAGAGTGCTGATCGTGCGATAGTTCTTGTAGTCGGCATAGGTCCGGTGCTGGCATTCAGGGCAGTCGAGGAGAATTGGGGTGAGGGTCAGAGAGCGGTCCGGTTGCGGTCGTGGTCGTGAACGTCGTCGTTTGCGCATGGGGAGCCTCCTCAGAAGTGTTCCTACGTCCATTATACGCAGTCAAGGGCTCCCCAGCTACTTTTGCTACCCTAGTTTTTTTATGGTCAGGAGACCACGATTCTGATCTGATATACTCAAGGTAATCTGACCTCGATTAAAAAAACTTCATTTCTTATACGGCCCAGGAGAGAATCTCTTGGCCAAAGCCGGGAGTTGCACTGATGACCGCCATTGCCGTAGACAAAGCGCCATCGAATCTAGACGCGCACGAGGAAGTCACGAGCATGGGGCCTCCACTCGAGCTGTCACGGCGAGTTCTCGTT
>DATMUN010000671.1:0-11877 GCA_035563895.1 Occallatibacter sp.
AAGCCGATGGAGGCTACCTCGCGCGCCATGGGAGAGGTCACCAGCGCCGTCATTGCCACGTCGCTCGTGCTCATCGCCGTGTTCGTGCCGGTGTCGTTCTTCCCCGGCACCACGGGCATTCTCTACCGGCAGTTCTCGCTCACCATCGCATTCTCCATCGCGATCTCTGCCTTCAACGCACTCACGCTTTCGCCCGCGCTCTCGGCAATCTTCCTGCGCGGCGAAGAAGCTCGCCCGCACCAGCTGGACTTCCTGCACATCAAGCCTCTCTCCCGCGCCTTTGCAGCGTTTATTCATGGCGCCGATCGCTCCATCGACTGGATGTCCAAGACCTACGCGCGCATCATCCACGTCGCGCTGCAACTGCGCTACGTGCTGCTGGTGGTCTTCCTTCTTGGCCTCGCGGCAACCGGGTGGATGTACAAACGCGTTCCGACAGGATTCATTCCGCAAGAGGATCAGGGCTTCATCATGTGCATCGTGCAGGCGCCTCCGGGCTCCTCGCTCGCCTACACAGCTGCTCTCGCAGATCGTGCTCAAGCCATCATTAGTACAAATTCTGATGTGGCCGGTGCGTTTTCAGTCACAGGCTTCAGCTTCACGGGTGCCTCGGCGAACCAGGGCATGATGTTCCTCTCCACGATTCCGTCGGAGAAGCGCCGCGCCAAGGGGCACTCCGTTGCGGACATCGTCGCAGCCATCAACCCGAAGTTGCAGATGCTGATGTTCGCTCCAGATGGCGGCATCGTGCAGCTCATTCAGCCTCCGGCGGTTTCGGGTGTCGGCAGCTATGGCGGCTTCCAGTTTGTGTTGCAGGATACGGGCAGCAATACGCTCTCCGATCTTGATCGCGTTGCGCACCAGATTGTCAACGGCGCACGTGCACGCAAGGACCTGACCAGCCTGATCACCACCTTCTCGGCCAACGATCCGCAGGTGCTCGTCACCATCGATCGCGAGAAGGCAAAGGCCCTCGGTATCCCGCTGTCGCAGATCACCACGGCGCTCGGCGTCTTCATGGGATCGCAGTACGTCAACGACTTCGACTACAACAACCGCACCTATCGTGTGTACGTGCAGGCCGATCGCAACTTCCGCATGAAGGAAGCCGATCTGCACAGCTACTACGTACGCTCCGACTCCGGCGGCATGATTCCTCTCGACAACGTTGCCAGCGTTGCAGAGAGCGCAGGCCCGCCCGTCATCTCGCATTACAACCTCTTCCGCTCGGTTGAGATTGACGGCTCGCCGGCACCAGGCTACAGCTCGGGCGAGGGCATCTCCGGCATGGAAGACCTCGCAACCAAGACCATGCTGCCGGGCATGCGCTTTGAGTGGACCGGGCTCACGCTTGACGAGATCGAGTCCGGCGGCAAGGCGCTGTTGATCTTTGCCCTCGGCATCGTCGTGGTGTATCTCACGCTCGCTGCGCAGTATGAGAGCTTCGCGCTGCCGTTCATCATTCTGCTTGCTGTGCCCATGGCCGTGCTCGGCGCGCTCACGCTGGTCTGGTTCCGCGGCCTGTCAGACGATGTCTACTGCCAGATTGGCCTGGTGATGCTCATCGGACTCTCAGCCAAGAACGCAATTCTGATCGTCGAGTTCGCCGAGCAGTTGCGCCGCAAGGGCCGTTCCATTGGCGAGGCCGCCATTGAGGCAGCGGAGCTTCGTCTCCGCCCCATTCTCATGACGTCCTTTGCCTTCATCCTCGGCGTGTTGCCGCTCTACTTCGCCACCGGCGCCGGCGCACTCGGCCGCCGTTCCGTCGGCACCACCATCGTCGGAGGCATGTTGCTCTCCACGGTCCTTAACCTCATCTTCATCCCTGTGCTCTACGTGCTGCTGAGCCGCCTTCTCAAGCGTGGCGATGCTCCTACGCAGCCGGAACCAGAGCCCGCGCAGGCCTGATGCACTGGGTCGCTCACTGCTTTGCGCGGTGAGCGACCACCCAATCCTTGATGCGCGCGTAAACCTCGCCCGTCACCACGCCCCGATCCACAAGCTCGTCCTTCCGCCGGTAGGGCCGGAACTTCACAATCCGCGCCGCCCACACCCGAGTCATTCCCGGCAGCTTCATCAGCTGCTCGAGTGAGGCCGTGTTCAGGTCGACACGCTCGTCCTCAGCCGGGACATTGCCCATTCCCAGTGCATTCATAGCCGCGTAACAAAGCGCGCACGGCAGAGTCCTCAGCAGCATTCGTCTGGTCCACACGCAACCATTTTCGATGTTCGTGCCGGCGCGGGCAACTCGGTTATTGGTTCTCATAACCTGCCCTAGCCTGCAACAATGCATCTAAGGCAATCATGATGGCGACCTCTCCCACATCCCCCGCCTCTCGCCCTGCCGTCCCGGCACCGCTTTTCGGGCGCACGCGCGTCATCCTCCTCGGCTCCTTGGCAGCGCTGTTTCTCATTTGCCTCGCCTTCTCGTGGAACACGCGCGTACCCTTGCGCGGCTCTTCGGGCAAGCCCGGAGCGCGGCGAACCATCGTCGATCTCTCCCCGTGGCAAACAGCGCAGACGCTGTCAGCACTCGCCGTTACGGCGGAAGAGGCAGAACTGTCGCAGGATGCGCTGCGTCTCGGCGATCACGCGGTGGATCAGGCCTTCGCTTCTGCACTGCGGCAGGCTGCTCTGCAGTCCGCTCACCGGCCAGACACGCCAGAGGTGCGTGATGCGCTCAAGAAGGTTCAGGGCCTTCAGGACGTTGTGGCGCAGGATCAGCTCATCGTCGACTCGCTTTCAGCGGCGCTTGTACCCAAATCTGCCGACGGCAAGGCCACCCAGCCCGATCCCGATATCGCAGACGACCTCGATGTATCGAAGGCGCAGCTCACACTTGACGCTTCAGAGTTGGCCGACGCGCAAAGTAATCTAGATCGCGCCTCCGGCGACAACAGTACGCAGATTCAGCAGGAGCTGAACGCCCACAACGCTGCGCAAAAGGAGTACGACAGCACTGGCCACGTCAGCGGCGAAGTGGCTGCAGTCTCTGTGCGCCGCCGTGGCACGCTCGCAGCGCGAATCAGTGCGTGGTTTGCGCAGAATGACCGCAACAGCTCCATCTTGCAAGCGCAGCAGCAAGCGCTCGACACCGCCAAATCGCTTACGACCGAGCGCGCAGCGTTCGCGACAAAGACGAGCGCAATCGAGTCGCAGATCGGCAGCTCCGCAGGACGGAGCGAACGCCTCACCGCCATCCGCGATCGCAGCTCTGAGCGTCAGATCCTCGATATCTTCGACGATCGCATCCAGACCAACCAGCAACTTGCCGCCGTCTACGGCAAATGGTCCACGCAGGTGCAGTCGCAGCACGGCATCGTCGGGCGGCTCATCCTGCAGTCGTTCTCTTACATCTTCCTCATTGCTATCGGCGCCATGTTGCTCGACACCTTGATCCGGCAGTTCATGGACTCAGCAGCGCTCGAGCGCCGCCAGTCGCAGACGCTGCGCAGCATCCTCAGTCTGGCCGTGCAGATTCTCGCGGTCCTCGTCATTCTCCTCGTCATCTTTGGCCCGCCGCAGGAGACCTCCACCATCATCGGCCTCGGCACCGCCGCTCTCACCATCGCGTTGCAGGACTTCATCCTCGCGTTCCTCGGCTGGTTTGTGCTCGTTGGCAAGCATGGCATCAACGTCGGCGACTGGGTCGAAATCAACGGCGTCGGTGGCGAGGTTACAGAGATCGGACTCTTCTCCACATCGCTGCTCGAGACCGGCACGCTTGAAGACAAAGGGCATCCCACAGGCAGACGAATCGCCTTCATGAACGGCTTTGCCATCCGCGGACAGTACTTCAACTTCTCCTCCTCGGGGCAGTGGATGTGGGACGAGATCAGCGTCACCATTCCACCCACGGTCGATACCACGGAGATGGTCGAGCGTATTCACAAGCTCGTGCTCGATACGACAGAGAAGAACTCGCACCTTGCCGAGCAGGAGTGGAAGCGCGGTGCGCGCGGCCAGGGGCTGGGCCGCTTTAGCGCCGAGCCTGTCGTCAACCTGCGCCCATCCGGCTCCGGAGTCGATACGCAGGTTCGCTATGTTACGCGTGCCAGCGAGCGCTTCGATCTGCGTAACCGCCTCTATCAGCAGATCGTTGGCTTGCTGCAACACCCTGAATCTGCGCCACCGGCGCCGGCCGCCTCCTGAGCGGTGCAGATTCGCTGTTGACACTGCCCCCGGGCTGCCTGTACCGTCATAAGCAGATGCAGAGCCACCGCCATCATGGTCACCACCATCATCATGGGACCTCCATGTCGGCGGACTGCTGCGGCCTCGAGTAACTCGGCCAAATCAGATTTCAGGATTCACCCAGAGCCCGCCGGCAACCAAGCCGGCGGGCTTTTTCGTTGTCCCAACCAGGATCTCAACCCAAGGAAGATATCGACGTGAGCGTAACAATTGACTTCGACAAGATGGATGGCCTGGTCCCAGGCATCGTGCAGGATGCCCGCACAGGCGAAGTACTAATGCTGGGATTCCTCAATCCCATCAGCTATGCCAAGACCCTCGAAACCGGCTTTGTAACCTTCTGGAGCCGCACCCGCCAGAAGCTCTGGATGAAGGGCGAGACCAGCGGCAACCGCCTGCGCATCGTCTCTGCCTCCACGGACTGCGACAACGACACGCTGCTGTTCCGCGTTGAGGTGGAGGGGGACGGCCTGGTCTGCCACGAGGGCACAGTCAGCTGCTTCACCAAGGCCATCGCGCTCGATGCCAGGGAGGCCGCCAATGCCTAAGCTTCGTCTCGGCATCCCCAAGGGCTCATTGCAGGATGCAACCATCGCCCTCTTCAAGCGCGCCGGCTGGAACATCTACGCCGACGGTCGCTCCTACTTTCCTTCCATCGACGACGCCGACATCGAGTGCATGCTGATCCGCGCGCAGGAGATGGCCCGCTACGTTGACCACGGCGTGCTCGATGCAGGTCTCACCGGCATCGACTGGGTTGTCGAGAGCGGCCTCGATCTCACCAGCGTTACCACGCTCACCTACGCCAAGACCAGCCGCCGCAAAGTGCGCTGGGTGCTCGCCGTGCCGGAGGGCTCCGGCTTTGAGAAGGCCGAGGACCTCGAAGGCAAGATCATCGCCACCGAACTCGTCGAAGTCACCAAGCGCTACTTCGCCTCGAAGAACGTTAACGTGAAGGTCGAGTTCAGCTGGGGCGCCACTGAGGTCAAGCCGCCAATCCTCGCTGACGCCATCGTCGAAGTCACCGAGACCGGCAGCTCTCTCCGCGCCAACAAGCTCAAGATCATCGACACCGTGATGGAGAGCGAAACGCACTTCATCGCCGGCAAGCCTGCGCTCGAAGACGAGTGGAAGCGCACGAAGATCGACCAGATTGCGATGATGCTGCGTGGCGCTATCGACGCGCAGTCGCAGGTCGGCCTCATGCTCAACGTCAAGCGCGACGATCTCAAGGCCGTGCTCGCCGTACTGCCCGCTCTCAACTCGCCGACGGTCTCCGAGCTGTCGAACTCCGAGTGGGTTGCCGTCAACACCATCGTCGAGGAGCGCGTCGCCCGCGACGTTATTCCGTGCCTGAAAGCGGCGAACGCAACGGGCATCGTCGAGTACCCGCTCAACAAGGTCGTTCTCTAACCGGGAAGGGAAGAGGCTAGTACGATGAAGCTCCTTCGCACCAAGGGCCGCGGCGCTGCTCAAGCCGCCGCGGTTCTTGCCGCACTTGAGTCGCGCAGTGGCGCGTCGCTATCCACCGTTGAGCCGGCAGTCCGTCGCATCGTCTCCGCTGTTCGTCGTCAGGGCGATCGCGCGCTGCTGCGGTTTGCCGCCGAGTTCGACGGACTCGCCGGCATCGACGTCCTGCGCGTTACGCCGGAAGAGATGGCCGCCGCATGGGACGCGATCGACAGCAAGCTGCGCGATGCGCTCACTACGGCCGCCGCGCAGATCCGCGAGTTCGCAGTCAATCAGCTCCCCGCCTCGTGGAGCAGCACTCCGATCGATGGCCTCGTCACCGGCCAGCTTGTACGCGCGCTTGGCTCTGTCGGCTGCTACGTTCCCAGTGGCCGCCACCCGCTGCCGTCCACGCTGCTCATGACAGCGATCCCCGCGCAGGTCGCAGGTGTCGAGCGCATCGTCGCCGTCTCGCCCAAGCCCGCGCCGGAGACGCTAGCCGCCGCGCACCTGCTCGGCATCACTGAGTTCTACCGCGTCGGCGGCGCGCACGCCATCGCTGCGTTGGCCTATGGAACCGCCAGCATTGCGCGCGTCGATAAGATCGCCGGCCCGGGCAACCTCTATGTCACAGCTGCCAAGCGCCTCATCGCTTTTGACTGCGCCATCGACATGCTCGCCGGCCCGACTGAGATTGTTGTTACCAGCGACAAGGGCCGCGCTGAAGACATCGCCGACGATCTGATCGCGCAGGCCGAGCATGACCCCGAGGCCCTGCCCATCTTCATCACCACCCGCGACGACCTCGCCCGCGCCGTGCTTGCTGAGACGAAACTGCGCGCAAAGAATAACACCGTCGCTCGTCAGGCCATCGAACGCAACGGCATAATTTTTGTTGCGTCCAGTGCAGACGAAGCACAGGTGCTCACCAACCGAATCGCGCCCGAGCACCTCACCATCGACACCGCACGCGATATGGAGTGGGTCCAGAACGCCGGTTCGGTCTTCATCGGCCGCTGGTCACCGCAGCCCATGGGCGACTACATCTCAGGCCCCAACCACACGCTGCCCACCGGCGCTCTGGCCCGCGTTCGTGGCGGCCTCTCCGTTAATGACTTCGTCAAGCTCATCACCGTGCAGCAATACTCCGCGCAGGCGTTGCGCACGCTCGGGCCAAAGGCCGCGCTGCTTGCCGACGCCGAGGGTCTCGTCGGCCACGCTGCCGCCATTCGCAATCGTCTTGGCAGGAGGAAAGCCAATGCCTGATGCCGCAATCGCCCAGCCCGCACCGCGCCTGCGTGTGCAGGCCATGAAGGAGTATCACCCGCCGCTTGGCAGCCGCGATAGCCTGCGTCTCGACTTCAACGAGAACACGCTGGCCTGCTCGCCGCGCGTGCAAGAAACGTTGCAGAAGGTCACCACCGAGTCGCTCACACGCTACCCCGAGCGCGAGCCCGTCGAAGCTCTCGTCGCAGCAGCGCTCGGTCGCTCGCCAGAGCAGGTAGTGCTTACCAATGGCGTGGACGAGGCAATCCACGTCCTTTTCGAGACCTTCCTTGATACGGGTGACGAACTTCTGCTACCGGTGCCCACGTACACCATGTACGAGGTCTATGCCACGGCGACAGACGCACGCATCGTCACCGTACAGGCCGCCGATGATCTCGCGTTTCCATACGAACGCCTCCTTGCCGCCATTACGCCGCAAACCAAGATCATCGCCATCGCCAATCCCAACAGCCCTTCCGGCAGCACGTGCACACGCGAGCAGATCATTGCGATTGCGCGTCGTGCACCGCAGGCCATCCTTCTCGTCGACGAGGCTTATTTCCACTTCTTCGGCGAAACCGTCATGGACCTTGTCGGCGTCGTTCCGAATCTCATCGTCGCGCGTACGTTCTCAAAAGCCTACGGCCTCGCTGGCCTACGTCTTGGTCTCCTCGCAGCTCCGGTTGAGCTCATGCGCTGGGTCCGTCGCGTCCTCTCGCCTTACAGCGTCAATTCGCTCGCGCTTGCGTGCCTGCCTGCGGCGCTGGCGGACATCGCGTACACAGACAGCTACGTGGCCGAAGTCCTCGCCGCACGCACAGAGTTCGAAGCCGCGCTCGACAGCGCAGGCGTGCGTCGCTGGCCTTCGAGTGCCAACTTCATCCTGGTAGATATCGGTCTGCGCCACGCTGAGTTCACGCGGCTCATGCGCGCCGCAGGCATCCTCGTGCGTGACCGCTCCAGCGATCCGGGCTGTGATGGCCGCGTCCGCATCACTATCGGCACACGCGAACAGATGCGCCAGGCTAAATCGGCCCTCATCACAGCACTCGCAGCAATTCGAACGGAGGCCCAGTGAAGAAAGTCAGCAGCGCAAAGTCCGCGACCAAAGCCAAAGCCGCACGCAGTGCAGCATTCGAGCGCAACACGACCGAGACGCAGATTGCCATCGATCTCACTATCGAAGGCGGCGGAAAGTACCAGGTCTCCACGGGCATTCGCTTCTTCGACCACATGCTCGAACTGTTTACGCGCCACGGGGCATTCGATCTCGCACTCAAGTGCACGGGCGACCTCGATGTCGATCAGCACCACACCGTCGAGGACGTTGGCATCGCACTCGGCGAGGCCTTCGATCGTGCTCTCGGCGACAAGCGCGGTATCCTGCGCGCGGGTTACTTCGTCATGCCCATGGACGAAACGCTCGCTATCGCCGCTGTCGACCTCAGTGGGCGCACAGCATTCGCCGTCGATGCGAAGGTGCGCACGCGTCTCGTAGGCGATCTGCAGTCTGAGCTCGTAACGGATTTCTTCGAAGGCTTCGCGCGCGGAGCCCGTGCCAACGTGCACGTCAAGACGATGTACGGACGCTCGAATCACCACAAGATCGAAGCGATCTTCAAGGCGTTTGCGCGTGCACTGCGCGTGGCCTGTTCGCGCGACAAGCAACTCGGCGAGATGCTGCCATCCACGAAAGGCCTGCTCTGATGCGCGTCACCGTCATCGACTACAAGGCCGGCAATCTTGCTTCGGTGCTCAAGGCGTTGCGCCATCTCGGCGCAGAGCCAGAGGTCACCGACTCTGACCTTAGTGTTATCGCGCGTGCTGAGCGCATCGTGCTCCCCGGTGTTGGCCACTTTGCCGCCACCGCACGCCTCGACGCAACCGGCATCACGGGCGCGGTTCGCAAAGCCATCGCGCGCGGCATTCCGTTCCTCGGCATCTGCGTAGGCATGCAATGGCTCTTCGCCGGATCGACGGAAGCTCCCGATCAGCCCGGCCTTGCTACGTTCTCTGAATGTTGTGCACGCTTTCCCGAAGGGGCAGAAAAAGTACCGCACGTCGGCTGGAACTCGCTCGATGTGAGTCCCAGCTCGCGGCTGCTCGCTGGTGTATCCAGCGGCGAGTTCGTCTACTTCACACACTCGTTCCGCGCGCCAGTATTCGCAAACACCGCTGCAACCACAACCTACATCGAGCCGTTCTCTGCTGCTGCCGAACACGGCAACGTCTTCGGCACACAGTTCCATCCGGAGAAGTCCGGTGCAACCGGGCTTAGGATTTTGCAGAACTTCCTTGCGATCACACGGGAGACCGCATGCTGACCAAGCGCATCATTGCCTGCCTTGATGTGCGCGATGGCCGCGTTGTCAAAGGCGTTCAGTTTGTCGACATAGTCGATGCCGGTGACCCTGCAGAGCTTGCCGCGCGCCACGCACGCGAGGGGGCGGACGAGATCGTGCTGCTCGACATCACCGCCACGCACGAAGGCCGCAAAACGCTGCTTGAAACAGTACGCCGTGCAGCAGGCGAGTTGTTCGTCCCGTTCTGCGTCGGCGGCGGCATCCGCAGCGCCCGCGACGCAGAGCAGGTCTTCGACGCCGGAGCGGACAAGGTTAGCGTCAACTCCGCGGCCATCGCTAACCCTGCGCTTATCGATGACATCGGCAGCAGCTTCGGCGCGCAAGCAGTTGTCGTCGCTATCGACGCGCGGCGCGATGCTGCCGCTGCCGATCCCGTGCGAGATGCTCAAGTCCTCGTCGCTGGCGGTCGCAAGGTCACCGGCCGTTGTGTGGTCGAGTGGGCACGCGAAGCCGAGCAGCGCGGTGCAGGTGAGATTCTGCTTACCTCAATGGACGCCGACGGCACACGCGCAGGCTTTGACTGCGAACTTACTGCCGCTGTCAGCGGAGCCGTCAGCATCCCTGTCATCGCATCCGGCGGAGCTGGCACCGTCGCGCACTTCACCGACGTGTTTACGCGCGGCCGCGCAGACGCCGCACTCGCAGCATCCATCTTCCACTTCGGCGTCTCCAGCGCCCGCTCACTCAAAGAAGAGCTGGCGCAGGCCGGCATCCCCGTGAGGCTCCCATGCTGATTCCTTCGATTGATTTGCTGGGCGGCCGCATCGTCCAGCTCGTGCAGGGAGAGAAACTTCGCCTTGCCTTTGACGACTTCGATTACTGGATCGAAAAGTTCTCACGGTTCCCGCTCGTACAACTCATCGATCTCGACGCTGCCATGCGCCAGGGGGACAACTCCGAACTCGTCGCACAGATTGCGAAGCGTCTTCCGGTGCAGGCTGGTGGAGGCATTCATACCGTCGAGCGCGCACAGCAGGTACTCGCTGCAGGAGCTCAGCGAGTGATTCTCGGTTCTGCGTTGTTTTCGGCTGAAGGCGCAGTGAATGTAGCATTCGCTGCGGAACTCGCAGCCGCTATTGGCCCGGAGCGCATCGTAGCCGGTATCGACACAAAGAACGGGCGCATCGCAGTGAAGGGTTGGAAGGCACAGGTGGAACTTACGCCTGACAATGCGATCCCCGTACTCGAACCGTATGCCTCGGCGTTTCTCTACACACATGTCGACGGCGAGGGCATGCTGCAAGGGTTTCCGTTCGACGTGGCGGTGCGTCTGCGTAAGCTGACTTCGCGCCAGCTGATCGTCGCCGGTGGAATTCGCAGCCAGCAGGAAGTGGATGCGCTCGACTCAATTGGCGCCGACGCTGTCGCGGGCATGGCGGTTTACACCGATCTGCTCAAGGTCTAGCCGAGAGCGTCATGCTCTTTTTGTGCTTCGCCGATAGCGCGGCTGGTCTCAACGCGCGAAGCACGCAGCAAGCGTGCGACCTGCTTCAGGTGCAGCTGCACCGCATAGGCGCGCAGGATCTCGGCTTGTCCAAACTGCGCGCCGGTGTGGCGAACCTCGGCCATGCGCGCTTCCAGTTGCGCAATGTCTTCTTCCAGGTGCACACCCGGCGGAGGCTCATGAAAGCGCCACTCATGTGTGCAGCGCGCCACCCAATGAAAGCCGCTGTGAATATCGACGGCGAGCCGCCCCAGTGCAGGCTCCAATTGCTGTGCGTAGACATCCTGATGCGTGTCGCGCACAGCAATCTCAAGAGCAACGAGCGCATCGAAAATGGACCGTCCAAAGTGCGACAGCGAGCTCAGCCCCTCGCGCCAACCCGGACCGCCTGAGGGTTCATTCCGTGCGGCATCCATTAGCTGTGCATTGCCACGCAACACGGCCAATGCGTCTTCGCGTGCCTTCGCTAGATTCTCCGAGGGCCTGCCGCGAAACCCTTCTAGAATCGCTTCAAAGAACGCTCCAAGTACGAGGAACTCCTGCGCAAGCCCATCGCGCAAGCGCAGCCGCGCTCGATCAGGAAATACAAGCGTGGTTACCGCGAGGGCAACAAGAATGCCGAGGACCACTTGAGCGACGCGGTCGAGTGCCAGGGTCCAGTGCGAGCCGCCCTGCTGCACAAGCATGACAATCGTGATGGTTACACCGGCCAGCCGCGAGCTGCTGCGAAACCCAAGGAGACCGCAAAGCGTCATTGCTGCGAGCACCGCTGCGACATAGTTCCACGGGAGCGTTCCGAGCAAGCCAAACGAAAAGCCAAACACCGCGCCGATCATTGTTCCGAGCAGACGGTCGCGCGAGGCCGTCACGGTAGAGCCAAAGTTCGACTGCAGCACAATGATCGCGCTGATCGATCCCCAGTAGCCGTCGTGCAGGCCGAACCGCATGGCAAGCCACCAGCACAGCGCCGCCGCCAATGCGGTCTTCGCTGCATGGATCAGCAGCCTGCGATGTTCCCAGGACAAAACGGCATTCCCGCTCTCAGGCTCCAGCCTAAGTTTCACAGCGAGCTGCTGCTGCGACCACGTTCTTTTCGTGCCCAATCGCATGGTGACGTGTTGACTCCAATTTGCGTAGCCGCACAGAGCGACCATCCTA
>DATMUN010000672.1:0-2055 GCA_035563895.1 Occallatibacter sp.
TGTCTTCCACGCCGCGCAGGAACTGCTCGCCGTCTATGCGGCGGGCCTCGACGGCGGCGGAGATCTGCTCGAATGCAACGGGGTCGGTGTAGCGGAAGGCGAGGTCTTCGAGCTCGCCGCGCACCTTGCCCATGCCGAGACGGTGGGCGAGCGGCGCGTAGATATCCATGGTTTCGCGGGCGATGGCCTGCTGGCGCTCGGGCTTCAGGTGCTCGAGGGTGCGCATGTTGTGCAGCCGGTCGGCCAGCTTGATGAGCACGACGCGCACATCCGTGACCATAGCCAGCAGCATCTTGCGGACGTTTTCCGCCTGACGGTCTTCGCGGTTCGCGAACTGAATTTTGTCGATCTTGGTGACGCCCTCGACGATGTGCGCGACCTGGTCGCCGAACATCTGGCCGATCTCTTCGCTGGTGGCCGGGGTGTCTTCAACGGCGTCGTGCAGCAGGCCGGCGGCGATGGCGGTCGAGTCCATCTTCATCTCCGCCAGCACCTCGGCAACCTGCAGGGGATGAATGATGTAAGGCTCACCGGAGGCGCGCATCTGGCCGGAGTGATGCTGCACGCAGAATTCCCACGCACGGCGGATGATACCTGCGTCTTCAGTGGGCCGATTGGCCTGCACCTGACGGATGAGCCGCTCAAAGCGCTCGTCGATGGCGTGGGGATCTGTGAGGGGGGCGGGATTGGCGGCAGCACGCGGCGCCACGGTTCCCGCGCCGCTGGCGGCGGACGTGGAGCCTGGGATCTCATCCGGAATGGACTGCCGGGCGGTCGCCATGCTTCATTATAGGCCGCTTATGTTCCCAGATGGTGATATCGGGGGCGAGGGCGTGAAAGGTTTTCGCCGCGAGGCGGTGCGCGAGTAAAGGTGAGGCGCGAGTGAAGGCAAGAACCTGGGAAGCAGCGGGGAGGCTAAACTTACTGCATACTTATGCATAGTTATTGCATAAAGATAAGTTTATGAACTTAGGTAGATGTAAGCGAGACAGGTCTTTGGATAACGGCTAATCCACGGGGCTGGAAATATACAGATTGTGACGGGGACTTGAACTTGAATATGCGGGTTATGCCTTCAAATCTTAGCCTTTCCCGTATAGGTACGTCGGTGTCCCACCCCTCCGTGTCATGTGTTGGCCATCACATCCTGTCGTATGCGGAACAGGAGTAGAGTCCGCTGCGGAGTAGAGGTCCAGAACGGAGGAACTTATGTTGAAACGCCTCTTACTTACAACCGTGGCGGTGGCTTTTGCCATCGGCATGGGCTATGCAGATCAATCCCGTGGAAAGATCACGATTCCGGTTAACAAAACCTCGCCGACAAGCGGGCACGAGATGTACGCGAGTTACTGCGCGCCGTGCCATGGAACAGATGGACGGGGCAATGGACCGGCGGCACGCGCACTTAAGGCGCAGCCCACGGATCTTACGGTATTGAGCAGGAATAACCACGGGAAGTTCCCTGATACGCATGTCGTCTCTGTAATGCAGTTTGGCAGCGACGTGCAGGCGCACGGCTCGGCTGACATGCCGGTGTGGGGACCGATCCTTGGTCATATGAGCGCGAATAACGCCCAGGATAAGCAGCTCAGGATCAGCAATTTGAGCCGCTATCTGCAGAGCATCCAGTCGAAGTAGAGCAAATCGAGTATTTGCTGTAACCGCGGCGTGGCCAGCATGGTTCCGGAGGCTATCATTCCTTAGGACCCAATGACCAAGCAGCCCCAACCCAAGCAAGCGAAACCGCAGAAGGCGCCCCGGGCCGCAAAGCCCGCGGCGCCTTCTGCATCTCTGCCGCAATCTGCCACCCAACCGGCCCCGGATCAGGGCGCGCGCATCAACCGCCGCGCTGCGGACCGGCTGCGCGCAGGGCACCTGTGGGTGTACGCCTCAGATATTGAACAACTTGTCGCCGACAAGGATGCTCCGCCTGCGCTTTTGCCCGTGGCGGATAGTCGCGGCATGCTGCTGGGCACGGCGCTCTTCAGCCCGGCCTCGCAGATTGCACTGCGCATGGTGGCGCGCGAGGCGCTGGACGAGGCAGCCTGGCTGGCG
>DATMUN010000673.1:0-6820 GCA_035563895.1 Occallatibacter sp.
GTTGGTGTGGATGTGCTGCGAAAACCGCCCAATTTCGCTGCGCTCCGTCAGGTTGAAAGTTGACCAGATCGACGATCAAATACTAGTGGAATGACGATGAAGTATAGCATCAACGCATATGCAACCTTCCAGTAAAAAAGCCCTTACTGTACTCAAGGCATCGCTCCGGTAACGTTACATTTCGCTGCAATTCTCGCGTTGTATTTCGGTTCTACATTCAGTCAATGTCGGGGGAATCTTCATGCCTGCCCGATACTCAACTGAAAACGATTCTGCTCTTCGTCTGGGTGTGAGTGATTCAAATATTCGCAGATTCAGGATTGCTATTCATACTATGCTCAAAGGCAGGCGCAGTGGTCCAGTTACTTTTGATTCCGGACCGCCAACGGTACTGCGATCGCTTCCTCCTGACAAGTACTGCGCACTTCGGAGTGCCCTCGTGCTTACTAATCAAAGGTCACTTCCTGATCAACGATAGGCGCATTGCGCGGTAGTGTTCTGCATGTAAAGTAAGGACAAACGCTCGAGGAGAGAGCCAGTCCCCCATGGCGCAACCCCGCCCGATTTCGTTGTTTGCGCAAGAACAGGCCGCACACCAGAAGCCCTACTCCTACCTGGTGTCGGTCTTTCTGCACGTGACCGTTGCCGGTCTGATTCTGTATGGGTTCATCTTTGCGCCGCGCATCAATATGAGAGAGGCCGCGGACCGCTTTACCCTGCGGCAGGTCGATCTCGTGAGTGAGGATCTCGAGCGGCCGCAGAGTGCCCCGAAGGGCATGTATCCAGGGCAAAGTGGTGCGACTCCAAATGCGGCAGCGCACCAGGAGGCTGCCGCCGCTGCAGCAAGCCTGCGCCAGGTGCCTAAGCTTCACATCGCCGACCACACCGTGGTGCAGCCGGACGTGCCGGTCACGCCAATGCAGTTGAAAAAGATGCAGCTGCCCTCCCTGCTGCTATGGGCGCAGACCAAGCCTAATGTGAAACTGCTGCAGGCGCCGCAAGCCGAGCGAATGGCAAACGTGAACGCCAAGCCCTTGCTGACACGCCCGACACAGCAGGTGAACGTCTCCGATGTTCCGATTACGCCAACTCAGTTCACATCGAACAAGCCGATGCCGCTGCCAAGCTCAAGCACGCCAGTCGAGGTGCGCGGACCGGATCTGGCGCAGCGCATTCCGCATACGTCGGTCGATATCCCAGTCGATTCACCTTCAGGCGCTGTCATGTCAATCTCCGAAACCAAGCTGGTGCAAGGACGGCTTTACGTGCCCCCCGTGAACCAGACTGCGGCTGGCAATGCCAATGGATCGCTCGGAACCGGCAAGACTGGCAACGCCGCGCAGAACGGCACCGGAAACGGGCAGGGCGCGATGAACGGCTCACCGCAGAGCAAGGGAACCGGTGGCGGCAACACCGCCGGCAACGCCGGAAATCCCCGCGGAACCATTGCAGGCGGTGCTGGCAGCTCGGGAACCGGAGCCGGGGCAGGCAATGGCAAGAATCCAACCGGGGTTGGTGGCGGATCTGGCGGTTCCGGCCAAGGGACCGAGCCAACCTTCTCTCGACTGAATCTGCCGCCGAACGGTCAGTACGGCGTAGTCGTTGTAGGCTCAGCCATGACGGACGAGTTTCCTGAAACCGCAACTCTCTGGGGAGAGAGATTGATCTACTCGGTCTATCTCCACGTAGGGCTCGCGCGCAATTGGGTCCTGCAATACTCCTTGCCAACCAACGTCGAGGCCACAGTTGGCGGGGCTATGGTGAAGGTCGATGCACCGTGGCCCTACTATATGGTTCGCCCCAATGAAGCGCCTCAACATGTGAACGCGGATGCACTAATGGTGCACGGGTTCATCACAGAAACAGGCCACTTTGAGACGCTGGCCGTTGTGGTGCCGCCGTCCTACCACAGAGGCCAGGCGGTTCTGGCCGCACTGGACCAGTGGAAGTTCAGGCCCGCCAAGCACAATGGCAAGGTGTGCCGGGTAGAGGTCCTTGTGATTATTCCTGAGGATTCTTATTAGTGGCGATGGCAGAGGAACGCAGGCTGTTCAAGTGAGTAGCCGCGTTGCTACTTGAGCCGCGACAAAAAGCGCTCAAGTGTTTTTCGATCCGCCCCGCGGAGCCGATGCGTGTGCCCGTCGCCTTCACCCGGAGGCATAAGGACAAACGAAAGCCCTAGACCATCGCTGCCCCACCTGACCACAAGGGACTGCACAGCTATCGAGTCTTCAAGGTTCTGCCCGTCGCTGTCTGTCCGCTGCAGTGTCATCAGCACCATGGTGCCGGGATACCAGCGCTCCTCTGTGAGCAGGTAGAAGCCTGTGTTGCTGATGTCGGCGATCTGATATGCGCGGGGCGCGCTTCCAGTCCAGTAATACGCGACGAGTCCAGGCAGAGGCATGCGCGGCGCATTGCGCCGGTCGGCTGATAGCCAGTTCTTCAGCCACGACATCAACGAGCTTTGCCTTTCGATCGGTGTCGCATAGGTGTTCATCCGATATGACTCCGGAACCTGGACTCAATCATCCGTTTGCGTAGCATTGCATGGACTGCTAAATCTGCTCGTGGAAGGAATGATGCCAGAATACATGCCCGGCGAACCGTGTACAGAGAAGAATTACCCCTACTCGCCCAGACCTAAAACGACCGCTGGGCAGTGGAACGATTGGTCATGTGCCGCAGTTGAGTAGGATCCGGCTACTTTACACGGGTACGACGGCGCTGGATCAGGATTACGAGCACGATTACAAACAGAACACCGGCAACTACACGAATCAGAGTGGTGCCATCCATAACGAAAAACCCTCCTTGACCAACTAGAAACTTAGAAGATGTTGGCGCGGCGCCCGACCGTGCAGCGCCGCACAAACGAGTGCGGCAGCGTCTTTGGCTACTTGACGCGAGTGCGGCGGCGCTGGATCAGAATTACCAGCACGATAACGAACAATACTCCGGCAACAACCCGGATCAATGTTGTCCCCCCCATCCTGAGGCTCCTTTCCGTAATAACAGCTTAATGAAACTATCGGGCGAGCTGTTCATTTCGTCACCCGGTTGCGAAACCTTTTGTTACTTGACACGCGTACGGCGGCGCTGGATCAGGATCACGAGCACAATAACGAACAAAACGCCCGCGACGACCCGAATCAAAGTAGTGCCATCCATTTAATTTCCCCCCTCTGTTAGTGTCCGAAAAGCTTCTTGAAGGATTCGGACATCATAATGACTGCTGGCCCCAGGACCACAACGAACAATGACGGAAAAATGAAGAAAACCAGCGGAAACAGCAGCTTGACTGAAAGCTTGGCTGCCTTCTCTTCAATTTCCTGGACACGCTTGGTCCTCAGCGTATCCGAATGTACACGGAGTGTCTTAGCTACGCTCGTGCCAAACTGCTCAGACTGAACCAACATAGACACGAGGTTCCGCACCACGTCGACGCCGGTACGGTCTGCCAGATGCTTCCATGCGTCGGCACGAGTTGCACCTGCACGCTGCTCCAGCGCGACCACAGTGAGTTCATCGCTCAGCTCCGGCTGCGCTTGCCGTAGTTCCTCTGCTGTGCGAGCGGTCGCCTGGTCCATGCTCAGGCCGGCTTCCACGCAGATCACCAGCATGTCCAGAACGTCCGGAAGCCCCCGTTTGATCTTTGCCTGACGGCTCGAGATCATCTTGCCGAGAATGAAGTCCGGGCCAATGAATCCAACGCCGAGACAGGCAATGATCAGAAAGAAGCTGCGTCCGGCAATGCCTGTAATCAGTACCAGTGCAGCCAGGACCAGGGGCAGGATCACCTTGACACCGTAGAGGACCTTGATTGCGGAGTCTTCGCGATATCCGGCCATCACCAGACGCTGCTGGGCGACGGACTTCTCCTGTTCGCTCTTGGGAACGACCTTCTCGAAGCGCTCAACGACGCCTTCCAGCACGTCGCGTGTATCCTGCAAAGTCGTCTTGATCGTCTTCTGCTGCTTGGCCTGCGGCGGATTGATGGCAGCGCTGATACGCGCCTGAATCGTCTCCCGATAGAAGATCAGCAGGCCGACGCTTCCAATCAGGATGAAGACCGTAAAGAATATTGCTATTCCAACTGCCATAAAGCCTCTCTATACGTCCATGTTTACAATCTTGCGGATGATCGCTCCACCGATGACCGTGAGGATACCGGCTGCGTAGAGCAGTGTCCTGCCCAGTTCCTTTGTCCAAAGCAGGCTCATCATGGTGGGGTTGATGAAGTAAATCGCGCAGCCCAGAGCGGCCGGCAACAAGGTCAGGATCAATCCGGTCAGGCGGCCTTGTGCGGTGTGGGTCATGACTTGTCGCTTCAAACGGAACCGCTCGCGAATCACTTCAGCGGTCTTTTCGAGAACTTCGGCAAGGTTGCCGCCGCTTTCCTTCTGAATCAGAATTCCTGTAATCACGATGCGAAGATCTTGAACGGGAACACGGGTGGCCATGTTTTCAAGAGCCGTTTTCAGTTCAAGACCGTAGTTCTGTTCGTCAAATGTAACTTTGAACTCAGGACCAACCGGTGCAGGGCACTCGCGGGTGACCAGGCCGAGTGCAGAGTTAAGGCTATGTCCCACGCGAAGCGCGCTGCAGATCAGGTCGAGCGCCTCAGGCAGCCCCTCCTCAAACTTGCCCAGCCGCTGCTTCCGCTTGAACATAACAAAGCCAAATGGCGCGAATCCCGCAGCCAGTCCGATAATTACGCCGAACAGCAAGGCTCCCGTTCGCCAGTAAACCAAGTATCCGAGCACCACGAATGCGGTTGCACTCATCAGCATCAGACCGCCGACTGTCCATTTCAGGTCAGCCTGATAAAGCAGCCGGCGCAGGCGCGGAGTGACCTCTGCATTGCGCAGTAGGCGATCCATCCAGGGGATCGTGCTGAGCATTTCATTTTTACGGACATCGACCAGAAGGTCCGCCATGTCACTCGTAGGCCGATTGGTGGCCAGCGCGGAGTCGAGCCGAGCCAGCATCGCCTTGTCCTGTTTTGACGCGCCCACACCCGTTGCCGCGGCGATCAATGCGGCAAGGACGAAGACGGAGATGAAGACGACTATGGTGACTGCCATTGCGTGATTCCTCTCTTCGGCCTAGCTGACTTCCGTTACGCGCTCAAACAGGGCTGGCGGCAGGAAGATGCCCGCGGTGCGAAGCTGTTCAAGGAAGCGGGGACGGATGCCGCTCGGCTTGAAGACGCCCAACACCTTGCCGTTTGGCCCGATGCCTTTCTTCTGGAAAGAAAAAATCTCCTGCATGCTGATCACGTTCTCTTCCATGCCCGTGATCTCATGAATGCTCGTACATTTACGCGTGCCGTCGCTGAGGCGGGTGCACTGTACAACGATGGTGAGCGCGGAAGAAATCTGCTGGCGGACAGTCTTCTCCGCCAGGTTCAGGTTGCTCATAGCCACCATGGATTCAAGACGGGTCAGAGCGTCGCGCGCCGTATTGGCGTGGATCGTCGTCATCGAGCCTTCGTGGCCCGTGTTCATGGCCTGGAGCATGTCGAATGCTTCCTCGCCACGGCACTCACCGATGATGATGCGGTCGGGACGCATACGCAAGCAGTTGATCAGCAACTGGCGCTGCCGGATGGCGCCCTGGCCCTCCACGTTCGGTGGACGCGTTTCCAGGCGCACGATGTTCTCCTGCGCAAGCTGAAGTTCGGCCGCGTCCTCAATGGTGATCACGCGCTCATTCTGCGGAATGTACTGCGACAGAATGTTAAGGAAGGTCGTTTTGCCGGCGCCGGTACCGCCGGAGATCAGCACGCTCAGTCGTGCGCGCACGCCAGACGATAGCAGTTCCATCATCTCGGCCGAGATGCTCTTCAGCTGCACCAGTTGATTGGCAGCCAGCGGACCGGTGCCGAAACGGCGGATCGAGAGCGAAGGGCCGTCGAGTGCCAGCGGAGGAATGATCGCGTTGACACGCGAGCCGTCAGGCAGGCGGGCGTCCACCATCGGCGACGACTCGTCCACACGGCGTCCCACGCGAGAGACGATGCGGTCGATGATCTGCAGCAGATGCCGATCGTCGCGGAACGACACGTCGGCGCGGGTCAGCAGGCCTCCGCGCTCAATAAATACATGGTCTTTATCGTTGACGAGAATATCGGAGATCTTCTGGTCTTTCAGCAGCGGTTCCAGCGGGCCCAGACCGAACACTTCGTCCAGCAGATCGGTTTGAATCTTCTCCTGCTCGTCGAAACTCAGGGGAACACGGCGGTCGCTGATGATCTCGCTGATGATGCTGGAAACAGCTTGCCGCGCCTGATTGGAATTCACGCGCGAAAGCTTCTCCAGGTCGAGCTTGGAGATCAGCGTCCGATGGACTTCCGATTTAAAGGTCTCCAGATTCAAATGTTCCACTTGGCACCATTCCCATCAACAAATTTCTATTATCCAAATCAACCGAACAGGCTGAAGCCCTTCTTCTTTTCTGGTTTCGCGGGCAGTCCGCATGCAGTTCGGGCCATGTCCTGTATCGCCCGCGCAATCATGGAGTCTTCCAGAGCCAGCGGGGTAGCCTCGTTCTGCATCCGCCGCACCGTCACGTAATCGCTGGGAATCTTCCACTGAACTGGGCGAGTCAGGGCCTTGGAGATGTGCTCTTCGTCCACTCCCCCGGAACGGGGCATAAAGCGGTTAAGTACGATTTCGAGATTAGAGCCGCCATTCTTGAAATATTCAGAGATAACCCGGTGCGAGTTGCGCAGTTCGGGAATGCCGGCTTGCATGACCAGATAAACCGTATCGGCGCGTTCCACCAGGGTGGAGCCGCTGAAGTCGAAGCGCGAGCCGAC
>DATMUN010000674.1:0-13302 GCA_035563895.1 Occallatibacter sp.
AACATCAAGCCGGGTTCGATGCTGATGTTTGCGCACGGTTTCAACATCCACTTCAAGACCATCGTTCCGGCAAAGGACATCGACGTCTCGCTGGCTGCACCGAAGGCGCCGGGCCATCGCGTGCGCGAGGTCTTCACGGAAGGCGGCGGCGTCCCGGGCCTGATCGCTGTGCACCAGGACTCGACCGGCAATGCGCATGCGCTGACGCTGAGCTACCTGAAGGGCATTGGCTGCACGCGCGCCGGAGTGCTTGAGACCACGTTCAAGGAAGAGACCGAGACCGATCTCTTTGGCGAGCAGGCTGTGCTGTGCGGCGGCGTGAGCGCGCTGATCAAGGCGGGCTACGAGACGCTGACCGAAGCTGGCTATCAGCCGGAGAGCGCGTACTTCGAGGTTCTGCACGAACTGAAGCTCATCGTCGACCTGATCTATCGCGGCGGCCTGGCCTACATGCGCTACTCCATCAGCGACACGGCGGAGTGGGGCGACTACGTGAGCGGCCCGCGCGTGATCAACGAAGAGAGCAAGAAGGCGATGAAGGGCATCCTGACCGATATTCAGGACGGCACCTTCGCGAAGCGCTTCCTGGCTGACCAGAACTCGGGCCGCAAGGAGTTCCAGGCGTTCCGCGAGGCGGAGGCCAAGCACCCGATCGAGATCGTCGGCAAGCAGCTGCGCGCTTCGATGCCCTTCCTCGATCCGGTCACAGTGGAAGAGGTAGCGAAGACGCGGTAAACAGCTCTTAGCTGCTAGCCTCTAGCAAAACGAACGCCGGACAGCATTGCGCTGTCCGGCGTTTTCGTTTTCGCATTGCAGCGATGGCGCGATTATTTCCTGTCGAGGCGGAAGGCGGCGGCCTGGAAGTCACCGCGGAAGTCTTCGCCGAGGTCGAGGCCGTGGTTCATCCACCAGGAGCCGCTGGCTGTGGTGGGCGTTGCTTTTGCCGCGCTGCCCTCGATGGGCGTGAGCGTGTACTGGGCTGCAGGGTCGAGCCCCTGGAGCTTGAGCAGCGGGAAGCCGCGGCCTTCCTGCGTGGAGTGGATGAATGCGAAGACAACCGACTGCGACTTGTCACGGCTGACGGTCTGCGTGGCAGAGAACTCGCTGCCGTTGCGCGGAGAGATGAGCCGGTACAGGTCGCCCTGCACGATGGTGGGCTGCACCTGGTGATACGCAGCGATCAGGCGTTTGGCTGTTGCCGCTTCATCTTCGGTCCACTTGGTGATGTTGGCGCCAATGCCGAGCGAGCCCTGCATAGAGCTGAGCATGCGATATGTGAGCGACGTGGAGCGCTTGTTGAGCCAGTGGGGCGAGTCGGTGACCCAGGCCATCATAATCTGCGGCGTGTAGGCGTAGGTGAAGCCGTCCTGCTGCGTGATGCGATCGAAGGGGTCGGTGTTGTCAGACGGCCAGACCTCGTCGGCGTACTCGAGGATACCGAGATCGACGCGGCCGCCGCCGCCGGAGCAGGACTCGATTTCGACCTTGGGATGACGCTTCTTGAGCTCGTCAAGGATGTGGTAGACGCTGCGTGTGAACTCGACGTAGACCTTCTTCTGCTCGGCGGGAGGTAGTTGGTCCCAGCCGGGCTCGCTCCAGTTGCGGTTGTAATCCCACTTGAGGAAGGCGATGTCGTTTTCGGTGAGTAGCTTGTCGAGGAAGCCGAGGACGTAGGCACGCACGTCGGGGCGGGCGAGGTTGAGAACGAGCTGGTTGCGGGCCTCAGTGCGCGGGCGGCCGGGGAAGTTCAACACCCACTCGGGATGCTTGCGATAGAGATCGGAGTCGGGGTTGACCATCTCGGGCTCGACCCAGAGGCCGAAGTCCATCTTGAGCTCGTGCACCTTATCGATAAGGGGCTTGAGGCCGTGCGGGAACTTCTGCTGATTCACGTACCAGTCGCCGAGGCCGGCGTGGTCGTCTTTGCGCTGGCCAAACCAGCCGTCGTCCATCACGAAGCGATCGATGCCGAGAGCCGCGGCCTTTTCTGCCAAAGCGATCTGGCCGGCTTCGGTCACGGTGAACTCGGTGGCCTCCCACGAGTTGTAGATGACGGGGCGCGGCTTGGGTGCGGCTGCCTCTCCCTGTCCGACGCGATGGGGCAGGATGTGCGCAACTTCATAGTGATGCAGCAGGCGCGAGGCTCCGCCGAGGCCGTGCGGGGTGTAGCCACCGTAGAAGACGGGCGTTTCGAGCGACTGGCCGGTGTGGAGCACGTAGGCGAAATCGAAGGGATTGAAGCCGCCGGTGACGCGGACGGCGTCAAGCTGATCCTGCTCGACGGTGATACGCCAGGAGCCGCTCCATGCGAGTGCGGCGAACCAGACTTCGCCGCTGATTTCGCTGGGGTCGCCGGTCTGGATGGCGAACCACGGGTTGGCCTGGTGGCTGGTGGTGCCGCGGCGGCTCTCGATGACGCGCTCGCCGGGGTGCAGCGGCTCCTGCGTGAGCGTCCACTCGCCAGCCCAGCGACCGGTGAGGTAGTTGAGCGAGTAATGCGCGGGCGGCAGTGCCCATGAGGCAGCAGCGGCCTGCTCAATAGTGATGGGCTGCGGATCGCGGTTGAGAATAGTGGCCCAGCGAGCGAGTATGCCGGTGGCTGGATCGATCTTGTAGTGCAGGGTGACAAAGACGTAGCTCTTGATGTCTTTGAGCGTGACGTCGATGCCGTCTTGCGTGAGCTCGTGGCTTTCGTAGTGGAGGACGAGGTCGCGGTTGCCTGAAGCGAAGGTGACTTTGAGCGCGGGCTCGACGAAGAGGCCAGCGCCCCAGCCGGCGTACTCCTGCGGCGTGGTGGTGTAGGAGGAGTCGAAGGAAGCGGCTTCGCGCATTGGAATTGCAGCCGGGATGTGGTCCCCGGCAGCGAGGCGGCCGCCCCAGTAAAGCTGCTGTAGCTCGCCGCGCTGATTCACGCCGAAGGAGTAGGTGACATTGCCGCCGTCGATGCGGAAGACGCTGGTGGACTTGTCAAAAGAAACTGAGGATTGCGCTGGAGCGATGAAAGAAGCGGCAAAAAGTACAGCAGCGGCGAACAGAGCCTTGAACATATCAGTCTCCTGACGGCGAGATTCTTGAACGAACCATGATAGTCGATGGACCGCAACGACCCAGAGTAGGGTACGTTAGGATGCCGTGGCAGAGAGGCAACAAATGTGGAAGCCGGGTGAGCGGGATCGGCTATGCTTGAGCCTGCGACCCAGAGGTGCCCGGATGCTATCCCCCGCCGTAACACCGCCTGCTTGTCCTACGCCAGCCGCCACAATTGCGGAGGCACTGGACCGCATTGGCCCGCTGCATGGATTGTCCTATGAAGATCGCCTGTGGCTGGCAACGCACGGTCAGGAGGTGGTCGCCGAGGCCGGATCGATTCTGTTCGAAGAAGGCTCGGATGCGGTGCACATGATCCTCATCCTGAAGGGCGAGATTCATGTACGGCGCACGCGTGGCGGTGCGTCGGCGTTGTTCATTGGCCGAGCGGGGCAGATGAACGGCCTGCTGCCTTACTCGCGCATGACGAGTTATGGCGGACAGGGGTATGCGATCAACAAGGTCTGGGGCATCCTGATTCACAAGTCGCTTTTTCCGGAGATGCTGCAGGTCATCCCTTCAATGGGGCAGCGCGTGGTTTCGACGCTCCTTGACCGCGTGCGCGAGGTGACGCGGATTGAGCAGCAGGCGGAGAAGCTGACGGCGCTGGGTAAGCTGGCCGGGAACCTGGCACACGAATTGAACAATCCCGCATCTGCCGCACAGCGCGCTGCCGCAAGCCTGGTGACGGAGCTGCGCGCCAACCGTGCAAACCGCTTCAAGCTGGTAAATCTCTGCCTGACTGACGAGCAGATCGAGGCTGTGGAGAGCTGGGAGCAGAAGGTGATGAGCCGCCCGGCGGCGGCGATCCCCGCGGACGAGCTCATACGACACGAGGAAGCCGTGCGGCAATGGCTGACGGAGCTGGGCTGCGACGAGTCGTGGCAGGTGGCGGCGCAGCTAAACGAGCAGGGCGTAACGGTGGAAGACCTGAACGCGCTGCGGACCACGCTCGATGCACATGCTGCAAGCGTGGCGTTGCAATTCTTTGCGCGGTACCTGCGGTCTACGCGCTCAGTGGAGACGCTGCAGAACTCGACGGCGCGGATCTTTGACCTGATCAGCGCGATCAAGGCCTACTCCTACATGGACAGGGCTCCGATTGTGGAAGTGGATGTGCCCGCGGGGCTAGACGCGACGGTGCAGATGCTGCAATCGCGCATGTCGAACGTGATGGTGCAGCGTGACTACCAGGCGGATCTGCCGCGCATCAGCGCCTACGGAAGCGAGCTGAACCAGGTGTGGACGGCGCTGATTGAAAACGCGCTGGACGCACTGGGCAACCGCGGCACGCTGCGGCTCACCTGCCGCGTGGAAGCTGACATGCTGCTGGTGGAGATATGGGACACGGGCCCCGGGATTCCGGCGGAGCTGCAGGACCGCATCTTCGAGCCCTTCTTTACGACCAAGGCTCCAGGCCAGGGGTTGGGGCTTGGGCTCGACAACGCCATGCGCATTGTGCGTAAGCATCGCGGGCATCTGAGCGTGCGCTCTGAGCCCGGTTCGACGTGCTTCCGCGTGCGCCTGCCGATGGAGCAGCTCCAGGCTTACTGATGGATCCATCCCACGTTCGCAATTCACCCGAGACCTTTTTGACGGAGCGGCTGCTGCTGCGCAGGCCGCGTGCGGAGGATGCGGAGGCGATCTTTGCGCGCTATGCATGCGACCCGAAGGTGACCCGTTACCTGAGCTGGCGAACGCATCGCCAGCTGAGTGACACGCGCGCGTATCTGGCATGGTGCGACTTTGAGTGGACACGCTGGCCGGCGGGGCCGTTTATGGTTTTCACGCGCGAATCGGAAGGCAATCTGATCGGCGGCACAGGACTGGCGTTTCGAAGCGCGACGGAAGCGAGCACGGGGTACGTGCTGGCGCGCGACGCCTGGGGCAAGGGGTACGCGACGGAGTGCCTGCGGGCGATGATCGAGCTGGCGCATGGGTTGGGCGTGCGCAGGCTTGAGTCGGTTTGCCACCTGGAGCACCGGGCGTCTGCACGCGTGATGGAGAAGTGTGGAATGCGGCGCGAGGGCGTGCTGGGGGAGCACACCGAGTTCCCAAATCTCGCGCCCGGGGTCAAGCTGGCGGTTATGCGCTACCTTACCGAGTTTCCCGGCTAAAACGAGACGTCGACAGGCCCGGTGACACGAAGGACGGACTGGTCGCCGGTCTTCTGCTTCCACGCGGAACGGATGGCGTCGATCTTGGCGCGATTCTCCGCATTGTCCTCAAGGTAGATGATCAACATTTTAGAGCGAAGACGCTCGGGCGATGTCTGATTCTTGCCCTGCCACTGGCCATAGAGGTCGACGACGCTGAGGCCGGATGGAAAACGCGAGGTGACTTCCTTATCGAGAAAGGCGCGCCATTGCTCTTCGCTTACGCCCTGGTCAGGGTGGTCTGCCGGGCCGAGGCCGAAGATCAGGCGAGTATCCACCCAGCCCTGCGCGCGGTCAGGATGGGCAGGATCACCGACGAGCGTGGGAGCGGCAGCCTGGGAAACCGACGCCACACGCGGATGGGCACAGCCGGCCAATGTGAGAGTCAGAACGAAAGACACAACGACGGTCCGCAGTTGCATGCGTTTTTGATTCTCCAGGGATTCTGCTCTAAACCTGTGTAGGACTACTTCTCAATCTCGACGCCGCGCCAGAATGCCACGAAGCCCTTGATCTTGCGGGCTGCGGGTTTCGGGTCAGGATAGTACCAGGCCGCATCGGGGTTGTCCTGGCCGTCAATGAGCAGGCTCAAGTAGCGAGCCTGGCCCTTCCACGGGCAGGTGGAAGTGGTGCTGCTGGGCCGGAAATACTCCCGCTTGAGGCTGGCCTCGGGGAAATAGACATTCCCCTCCACAATCTCTGTCTCGTCGCTTTCGGCAATAACCTTGCCGTTCCAAGTTGCTCTAGCCATTGGATTTACCGTTTCCAACTCCGCGATCACCAACCCGCTGGCCACTCAAAGCAGCCAGCAGGCCGGACCGATACGACACTACCAGAGATTGCGTTCGCTGGCGAGTGCCTGAGGATGGAACCGGTTGAAAGGCTTACTGCTTGACGGTGATGGAGTCGATCTTGACGCTGTGTTTCGAGGCGTCGGCCACAGCCTTGATGGTGACGTGGTCACCATAGAAGTTCTTCACGGCATCGGGGTTCTCGATGGTCCAGACGGCCTTCTTTTCCTCGTCAACGAAGACCGGCTTCATGCCGCCGTCGATGCACTTCTTAACGCAGGCTGCACCGCTGCCGGCGTGCTTGGCGCCGCACATGTCGTCGGAGATCCAGCCGGTGATCTCAGTGGACGCGCCACGAGCAGCCGAAACGACGAAGCCGCTGGCGAGAAGGAGAACTGCTGCAATTCGCTTCATATGTAACCTCCGGGGGAAGAGTGATCATGCTCGGCATCTATCATCTGCCTTGGACCGGCGTGGAGACAAGTTAAAGTTGCTCCAAGTTTGTTCGGATGAAAATCTACGCCCTACACCTTTTGATTTGTTGCCATTGCCTTGCGGCGAGCTTCGACGTTTTTGAGCACGATCTCATACCGGGCGGCGGCACTGGGGTAGCGGCGGATCATCTCGGAGGTCTTGGCAAAGAAGCCCGGGTTGCGCTCGCGAATGGCGTCGAGGATGTGGGCGAACTTGGCCAGAAGGAAGAAGCCCTCGCCGTTGCAGTCGACGAAGAGGTCGGGCGAGACGGCGCCGTGGAGCACCATCGCTGCGGCCATCTCCCAGTAGGTGGAAACTTGGCGGAACCACGCGTTGTGCGGATCGGCGGGGTTAGAGGCAACGGCAAAGAACTCCTCTGCCGTGACAGGCCAGAATTCGCCGCCCATCCAGGCGCGGGCCTGGCGCATCAGGGCCTCAGTGCGGAGTTCGTAAAGCTTGAGGATGATTTCGGCGTCGGCGGGCGTGGCGAGGGTACGTTCCATTGAAAAAGTCTCCGCTGCCTATGGTAGCGGATGCAACGGAGACTTCAGTGGCTGGAATGGGACTTACGCCGGTTGGAGTTCCCTGCCCTTTTCGGGCGGCTCGACGACAGGACCGTGTGTCTCTGCCGTGGGTGGAGGCGGCGCGTCGCCGATGCGCTTGGAGTACGTGCAGACGACGGCGGCTTCAGCTTCAGCCGCGGCCTTCTTCGTGCGCTTCTTCGGTGCTTCTTCCTCGGCGCCCTTTTTCTTGTTGGGGCACTCGAGGTAGATGCCGGACTTAAGCGTCTTTTCGACAAGGTACGGGCTGCCGCACTCTGGGCACTTCTGCGGAACCGGCTTGTTGTTTGACGTGAAGTCGCACTTGGGGTAGTTGGTGCAGCCCCAGAAGATGTTGCCGCGACGCGCCTTGCGCTCGGCCAGGTCGCCCTCGCCGCACTTGGGGCACTTCATGCCTTCGATCAGGTTCTGCTTGATGTACTTGCACTTAGGGTAGCCGGAGCAGGAGACGAACTCGCCGTAGGCTCCCTGGCGCAGTACCAGCGGCTTGCCGCACTGCGGGCAATCCTCGCCGGTGGGCTGAGCTGCGTTCTGCTTCTGCTGCTGCTTCGAGCTGAGCTTACGGATGGTCTTACACGGCGGGTCGTCGTTGTAGCCAGGACACGCCATGTAGGGGCCGAAGATGCCACGCTTGAGCACCATCACGCGGCCGCAGTTGTCACAGTACTCTTCCTGCTCGCTGGCGTCCTGCCCTTCGGGCGTGTTCAGGTCTGGCTTGGCGGCGACGTTCTCCTTGGTGAACGTACAGCTGTTCGGGTCTTTCTTGTTGTAAGCCGAACAGGAGTAGAAGCTGCCGAACTTGCCCCACTTCAACAGCAGCGGAGAGCCGCAGACCTCGCACTTCTCATTGGTCAGCTTCTCCATCCGCTTGATGTTTTCCATGTTCTTGCCGGCGTCCTTCAGCTCGTCCTCAAAGTAGCCGTAGAAGCCCTTCAGCAGCGCGGTCCAGCGCTCCTTGCCGTCTTCAATGTCGTCCAGCTCTTCTTCGAGCTTCGCGGTGTACGCGGGGTCGAAGATGTACGGGAAGTTCTTCACCAACAGATCGCAAACCACCATGCCGATCTCCGTGGGATAAAAGCGCCCGCTGATCTTGGTGACGTACTCGCGGTCCTGAATGGTATTGATGATGGACGCGTAGGTAGACGGGCGGCCGATGCCACGTTCTTCCAGCACCTTGACCAATGAAGCCTCATTGAACCGGGGAGGCGGCTGGGTGAAGCTCTGCTTGCTCTCCAGCTTGTCCAGGCCGAGCGCTTTGACGCCGTCGAGGCTTGGCAGCTTGGCGGCCGACTCATCGTCGTCCTTCTTCTCCTCGGCCACTTCGTAGAGCTTCAGGTAGCCGTCGAAACGCACCACCGAGCCTGAAGCGCGGAAGTCGTAGGTCTTCTTCGTTGCGTTGGAGACGGCAGCGATCTTTGCCGTGGTCACGTCGAAGACCGCGGGCGTCATCTGCGATGCGATGAAGCGCTGCCAGACGAGCCGGTAGAGCTTCAACTGCTCATCGGTCAGATAGCGCGCGATCGACTCCGGCGTACGTGCCGGGTCAGTGGGGCGGATGGCTTCGTGCGCATCCTGCGCTGCCTTCTTGCCCTGGTAAACGTTGGGCGACTTGGGCAGATACTGCGCGCCCAGTTCCTTCTCGATCCACGCACGCGCCCCGGCAATGGCCTCAGGGGAGACGCGCGGCGAGTCGGTACGCATGTACGTGATGAGGCCGGTGGTGTCGCCGCCGATGTCGATGCCTTCATACAGGCGCTGCGCCACGCCCATGGTGCGGCGCACGTTGAAGCCGAGCTTGCTGGCTGCGTCGCGCTGCAACTGGCTGGTGATGAACGGCGCCAGCGGCTTGCGCTGCTGCTCACGGCTCTGCACGGAGACGATGGACCACTTGGCGTCGGCCAGGGCAGCTTCCACCGCGCGCATCGACTTCTCGTCACCCAGCGCGTTGGAGATGAACTGCTCTTTGCCTTCCTTGTCCTTGCCGTTGGCCACACGCGCGGGCTCGCCATCGATGCCGACGAACTTCGCGGCAAACGTCGTGGCTTTCTGCTTCTCAGGATGCAGCTGCGCCTCGAGCGTCCAGTATTCGAGCGGCACAAATGCGCCAATCTCGCGCTCGCGCTCCACGATCAGGCGCACAGCAACGGTCTGCACGCGGCCGGCGGAGAGTCCACGGCGCACCTTGTCCCACAGGAGAGGCGAAATCTGGTAGCCCACCAGGCGATCGAGCACTCGGCGCGTCTGTTGTGCGTCCACGAGGTTCTGATCCACGTCACGGGCGTGATTGAAGGCCTCCTGCACCGCCTTCTTGGTGATCTCGTTGAAGGTGACGCGGCGAATCTTTTTCTTTTCTTTGGCCGAGGTCCCGAGCTGAAGCGCCAGGTGGTATGCGATGGCCTCGCCTTCGCGGTCAGGGTCAGGCGCCAGATAGATCTCGTCGGCCTTGGCGGCCGCCTTCTTCAATTGCGCAACGACTTTCTCTTTGCCCGGAGACACGATCAGCGTCGGCTCGAAGGTGCGCTTCTCCAGTTCGACGCCGATGTCGTTCTTTGGCAAGTCCATGATGTGCCCGACCGAAGCCAGCACTTCGAACCCTTTGCCCAGATATTTCTCGATCGTCTTGGCCTTGGCCGGCGACTCGACGATCACCAGTGATTTGCTCATTGCCATCCTTATTACTACTGCTTCAACTTGCGTTCGACGTTCCGGAACCTGGTGTTTTTGGAAAGTCGATGAAAAAGCCCCTGCAAAAGTTGCAAGCTAACACGGAATACGGTTCCGTTTCCACTCGCGTTCTTGAAAACTTGCTGTGCCACGGCGCGGATGCGAGCTGAACGGCGCTTTTCTCAATCTGCCCGGAAGCGCGCAGAATCAGCTATTTCCGCGATTTTCAGCGTGGCGGTGGTTGCGTCACATGGTACGCACGAAATTCTTTCCGGGCAGTTCACGAATCCGACCCGCCATCTGGAGCTCGAGCAGAGCTGTGAAAATCTCTGACGAGGTGAGCTCGGTCTCGAGCAATTCAATCAGCTCGTCGATGTGCAGCGACTCGTCAGCGCGGAGCTGCTCTAGGACGATTGCCTCTTCAGGCCGCAGCACAGGGTCCGGCAGAAGAGATGCTTGCTCCTCGGGTTTGGATGCAGGCGTGACCTCGGATTCCAGTTGCAGACGCACCTGCGAGGGCAGGTTTTCCCAGATGTCCTCCCACGTAGCGGTGAGCGTTGCGCCCTGTTTAATCAATGTGTTGGGCGTCCAGGAGCCCTTGTTGGTTACGTTGCCAGGCACGGCGTAGAGGTCGCGATTCTGCTCTTCGGCGCAGCGGGCGGTTACGCGGGTGCCGGAGTTCTCAGACGCCTCAACGACCAGCACGGCAACGGCGAGGCCGCTGATGATACGGTTGCGGCGCGGGAAGTTCTGCGGTGCGGGGAAAGTGCCCATCGGCAACTCGCTCACGATGGTGCCGCCACTCGCAAGGATATCGTCGGCGAGCTTCTTGTTTTCTTTCGGATAGACGACATCAATGCCGGTGCCCCAAACGGCAACGGTGGGCATGCGTGCGGCTAGCGCACCTTTGTGCGCGCAGGTGTCCACGCCGCGGGCCATGCCGCTGACCACGAGCAAGCGGCGCGCAGAGAGGTCACGAGAGAGCATCTCCGCCATGCCCGCGCCGTAGGGCGAAGGATGCCGCGTGCCGACGACGGCGATGGACGGACGCTGTAGCAACGCCACTGATCCGCGCACCCAGAGGACCGGCGGCGGATCGTAGATCTCGCGCAGGCGCTCGGGATACTCGGGATCGCTGAACACCATCAGGGTAGCGCCTTGCGCTGCAACGTTGGCCCATTCGCTCTCTGCGGCCTGACGCGCCTTGCCCGCGTAGATGAACTGTGCGGCTCCGGCGGGGAGACGGAGGGCCTCAAGCTCAGTAAGCGAGAAGCGGAAGATTTGCACGGGCGAGTCAAGCGAGCGCATCGCCTCAAGAACGCGACGAGGACCGAGCCCGGGAGTGAGAACCAGGGCGAGCCATGCCAGGCGATCGTCGCTGAGACGCTCGGAGGGTGAAGAGATTTGAGATGGAGTGGTGGTCATCGAGCGGTACGGCCGAATCTAGGCAGATTATCCTCTGAAGTCATATGAACAGCGATCAAGCTGTTTTTCGGTCACACTACCTTGGGGCCTCCGGGAAGTCAAGGACATGGCGCACACGTTGAGCCGGCCGCGAATCCAGACAGCGCGATTGGTAATCTAAATATCTGTGAGTTATTTGCCGTCATCCCGTCTGCGTATTGCCGCAATCAGTTTTCTCAACCCAGCTCCGCTGATGTGGGACTTTGAGCATGAGCCGCAGGCGAGTCAGCTTGCGGAGCGCTACGAGCTGAAGTGGATGCTGCCCTCGCAGTGCGCCGATGAGCTTGCCTCGGGCGCGGCGGATATCGGGCTGGTGCCAATTGCGGCGCTGGCGACGAATCCGCATTTGCGCATATTGCCGGGATGCGTGATTGGTTCAAAGGGGCCGATCCGCTCGCTGCTGCTGGTGCGGCGGGCTGCACAGTCTCTAAACACGCTGCGCAGCGTGGCTGCGGACACGGCGAGCCGCACGACGGTGACCTATGCTCGTCTCCTGATGCACAAGTGGGGCAACCCTGCCGTGCAGTTTGTGCCTATGGCCGCGGACCTGGATGCGATGCTGGCGCAGGCGGATGCCGCAGTGGTGATCGGCGATCCGGCACTGCTGGCTCCGGAGCAGCGCGAAGAGCACTTTCTGCGCACGGGAGAGCGGCTGGTGTTTCACGATCTGGCTGAGGAGTGGCGCGCGCTTACGGGGTTGCCGTGGGTCTCAGCCGTGTGGGGTGTTGTGCCGAACGTCGCTTTGGACGAGACCGTGGCTGCAGACTTTATCCGCTCGCGCGATCATGGGCTCCAGAACATCGATGCGCTGGTGGAGGAGTGGGCTGCCAAGCTGCCGCTGAAGCCGGAGACGATTCGCGCGTACCTGACCGAGAACATCCATTACGTGCTCGACAACGATTGTATGGAAGGAATGCGTGGGTTTTTCAGCATGGCTGCTGAGGTTGGCGCGCTGCCGTCGTACGAGCTTCCGGTGGAATCGCTGACACGCTGAACGTTCAAACTTCAAGCTGGCTGAGCCACTTGAGCAGGCATTCTTCCGCTGGCTTGGCGAGTTGCGACGCAAGGCGCTCGTAGTCCGCACGCAGCGCGGGAATGCTCTTGCCCGCCGCGGCGAGCTCCGAGGTGTGGCCGATGAGCCAACGCTCGAAGCCTGCTGCTCCCGCCTCGGGATGAAACTGGAAACCGATGGCATTGCGGCCGAGGGAGAAGGCCTGCTGCGTACAAATCTGAGTGGAAGCGAGGAGCGTGGCGCCCGCAGGCAGGCCGAAGGTGTCGCCGTGCCAGTGGAGCACCGGCTTGCCTTCAAAGACGGACAGGCACGAGACGCGGCCTGCGCTGGTGAGCGTGAGCGGCGAGAAGCCGATCTCTTTTGCGGGGCCGGGATAGACGCGAGCACCAAGAGCGCGTGCCATCAGCTGCGCACCGAGGCAGATTCCGAGCGTAGGGCTCTTCGCGGCGAGTCGGGCGCGGATGAGTTCGACTTCCTGCGTGAGGAACGGATATTTGTCTTCTTCGTAGACGCCGATGGGTCCGCCAAGCACGATGAGCAGGTCGGCTGCGGCGAATGTGGCGGGGTCAAAGGCGTCCAGGCCTACGTCGCAGTAGCTGACGCCATAGCCGGAGCTGGCGAGCACCGGCGCAAAGTGGCCCAGATCTTCAAAGGCCACATGCCGGACCACCAGCGCCGACTTGCTCATCGAGCCCGCTCCGTAATGCGTGCTTAGATTTCCCAGCGAAGAAGCGCTGCGCCGACGGTGAATCCGGCGCCAACGGCAGCGAGCAACACGAGGTCGCCCTTCTTGAGCTTGCCCTCTTCTACCGCTGTTTCCATGGCAAGTGGAATGGTGCCTGCCGACGTGTTGCCGTACTTGTCGATGTTGATGATGACGCGATCTTCGGGCATACCGAGGCGATCGGCCGTAGCGGTAATGATGCGCTTGTTCGCCTGGTGCGGGATGAAGCAGCCGAGATCAGTACCGGCGACTCCGTTGCGCTCCAGCACCTTCACGGTGGCTTCGGCCATCTTGCGCACGGCGAACTTATAGACCGCCTGACCGTCCTGGTAGATGTAGTGCATCTTCTTGTCGACGGTCTCGTGGCTGG
>DATMUN010000675.1:0-3661 GCA_035563895.1 Occallatibacter sp.
CGGGCCGCACACGGAGCAAGTTCGGCCAGCTCCGCGGCACCAGCCAGAAGCTCCCGCGGTTGCGCTTCAGTGGTTTCAGCGCGAAGAAATATCTCATGCCGGTGGGCATCGAGAGCGGAAGAGACTGTGCCTGCCTTGGCAGCGAGGACGGCGAGACGGGAGACGGCAACGATAGGCGTCTGCGCCGGCTCTGCCAGTCCTTTGACCGCAGCCAAGCCCACGCGGACACCCGTGAAGCTGCCGGGACCGCTGGTCACGGCGATGGCTTCGAGCTGTGCGGCGGTCGCACTCGCAGCGGCGAGCAGCTCGCCGACAGCGGAGATGAGCGTTGCCGTGTAGTTGCGGCTGGGCAGCTCCTTTTGTCCGAGCAGTTCGACAGCCCCGGAGCTGAGGCGCGCAAGCGCCACAGAGCCCACGGGGCCGCAGGTATCGATGCCAAGCACCAGACTCATCGGGCTAGACCGCTGCCAGTGCCTGGTCGAGGTCGGCGATGAGGTCTTCCTTGTCCTCGATGCCGATGGAGAGGCGGATACGGCCCTCGGTGATGCCCATCTCGGCGCGAGTCTCTGCACTGACTGAGGCGTGCGTGGTCGTTGCCGAGTGCGACGCCAGCGACTCGACGCCGCCGAGCGACTCAGCGTTGAGGAAGATCTTGATCGCAGCCAGGAAACGGCCTGCTGCCTCGCGGTCCGGAACCTCGAAGCTCATCATCGAGCCAAAGCCCTTCTGCTGGCGGCAGGCAAGCTCGTACTGCGGGTGCGACTTGAGGCCGGGGTAAGACAGGTTCTTGACCTTGGGGTGCTGCGAGAGGAACTCAGCCACGGCGCGGCCGTTCTCTTCGTGCTGGCGGATGCGCAGAGGCATGGTGCGAATGCCGCGCAGGATCAGGAAGCACTCAAAGGGCGAGAGCATGTTGCCCGAGGCCTTCTGAATGAGCAGGAAGCGGTCCTTGTGCTCGGGCTTGGTACCGATGATGGCGCCGCCGATCGAGTCCGAGTGACCGTTGAGGTACTTGGTCGTCGAGTGCATCACGATGTCGGCTCCGAGCGCAATGGGGCTCTGCAGGCAGGGCGACATGAAGGTGTTGTCGACCGAAACCTCGGCGCCGTAGGCGTGGGCGATCTTCGCGATGGCGGCGATATCCGACAACACCATGAGCGGGTTCGAGGGCGTCTCGATATGCACAAGCTTGGTGTTGGGCCGCATGGCGGCTTCCACTGCCTTCAGGTCGCTGGTGTCGACGTAGGCGATCTCGATGCCGTAGCCGGAGATGATCTGGTCGAACAGGCGCACGGTGCCTGCGTAGACGTCGCGCGAGCACACCACATGGTCGCCCGACTTGAGCATTGTGACAAGCGCGTGGATGGCAGCCATACCGCTGGCAAAGGCATGGCCGGAGTGGCCGCGTTCAAGCGCGGCGAGCGCCTCTTCCAGGCGGTCGCGCGTGGGATTGCCGGCACGGGAGTAGTCCCAGCCACGGTCAGTGCCGATGCCGGTCAGCTGGAAGGTCGACGAGAGGTACACGGGGACGTTGACAGCGCCCGTGAGCGGATCTGGATGCTGGCCTGCATGTACGGCTAGTGTGTCGTACTTGTAATCGGACATTGGGAAGAATCTGACTCCTGTGGGGTACAGGATTAGTGTATCGTGCGCTATGTTCAGAGGATTGGCGGACCTGCGATCTAGTCTGTTTCTGGCAGGATGCGGGCCGACCCCACCGACGACCTGTCATCCTGAGCGGAGGCAGCGCGAGCGGCCGGAGTCGAAGGACCTGCGGTTGCCTTTCTGCTTCCGGCTCCACAAGACTTCGCTAGTCCGCTAACCGATCCTGCGCTCGACGATAGTCCGCTGGCTCCACGTCGTACCACTCTCGACTCAGGTCTGCCCAGGTAGGATTGACCTCTTCTATCAAAGTGACTTTCTTCGAGCGCCGCCAGCCCTTCAATTGCTTCTCGCGGGCAATTGCTTGTTGAATGTCTTGAAAACGCTCGAACCAAACGAGGCGATCGCAGTTGTATCGCGACGAAAATCCTTCGCACTCCTGCCACTTGTGCTCGAAGATGCGCTTCTGGAGGTTGCCGGTCACGCCGATGTAGAGTGTGTGGCTGCGACTGGCTACGATGTACGTGAAGTAGCTGCCTTCGTGCATGGCGATAGCGTAACGCATGGGCGCTGCCGCCAAAAGGCACCCGCAGGTCCTTCGACTCCGGCCGCTCACGCGGCCTACGCTCAGGATGACAGGGCTTGGTGGCGATGTGAAGATCGCTACTGCCCTGCGGTCTTCTTCGACGCACGGCCCGAGGGGTAGTAGCCCGTACGGGTGCGGACGTCGAGCTTGCCTGCGCCCGGCGCCGAGGCCGTCACCTGGATCTGCCGGAAGCCAGACTCGGTGATGGGCTTCGTCGAGTGATAGCCGATCGTGTACTGGCTGCGTATGTCGCGCGCCACCTCGGCGGCGATCTGATCGACCTGCTCGATGGATTTCGGGAAGTAGGCCTGGCCGCCGGTCTCGGTCGAAAGCATATCCAGCGCGCGCCGGGCGTGGCGGGACTCCGAGCGGCTCATGTCGTCGCCGAAGAGCAGTCCAATGGAGTAGATGACCGGGCCGGAGAGCTGTTGCACGCGGCGGATGGTCTGCTCCAGCGTCAGTGTGGAGGCGTTATCCTCGCCGTCGGTGATGATGATGATGACCTGCTTGGGCCGCTTGCCGTCGGTGGCGAGCTTGTCAGCCGATGCGACGACGGCATCGTAGAGCGCCGTGCCACCGCGCGACTCGATATGCGAGAGGCCATCGCGGAGCTTATTTATGTCGGCGGTAAAGTCCTGGTCGATGAATGCCTCGTCAGAGAAGTTCACCACAAAAGCTTCGTCGTTCGGATTCGAAGCCTGGATCAGATCCAGCGTGCTCTTGTTTACCGCTGGGCGCTTGCGCGACATCGATCCAGAGTTGTCGATAACGAGGCCGATCGATACCGGCAGGTCGGTGTGTTGAAAGCTGAGGATGGTCTGCTTGACACCATCTTCGAAGACCTGGAAGTTGTCCTTCTTGAGGTCTTGCACGAGGCGGTTGCCTTCAAGAACGGACGCATTCAGCACCACCTCATCCACATTGGTGCGCAAAACGTAGCCCTGGGGCTCTTTTTTGAGGGGATTGGCTGCGTCGGCTCCGGGCGCATCGGGCGAGCGAACCGGGTCGCGGTCCTCTGCGAGCGCAGGCACCTGTGCCGGGCTGGCGGGTTGCTGCTGCGCACAGAGCGGCAACGCCGACGCGCAGAGCAGAAGAGCAAGAATGGCGTTACTGCGAAGGCGCATAGTAGCCGGTGCGTGCATGAACGGTCAGTGGCGGCAATCCCGGAGGGGGATTCAGCTTCACTTTTACTTTACGCCACTTGCCGTCGTGATTCAGGTCCTTGGGGCGATATCCGAGTACATATTGATTGCGCAGCTCGGTGGAGATCTTCTCGGCAATGTCGCTCATCTCGGCCAGATCGTCCACGCGATACAGGCGGCCGCCGGTTTCGTCGCTCAGTTCATTAAGCAGCATGGGGCCGGTGCGCTCCTCGGGCGTGGCGGCGTAGGGGTCGAAGATGCCGATGGAGTAGATTTCGACATCGGCCTCGCGAACCTGCGCGCGGACCTCGCCCTCGGTGTAGCGGGAGCG
>DATMUN010000676.1:0-6084 GCA_035563895.1 Occallatibacter sp.
AATCCCCGCCAGCCGAAGTCGGTTGAGTCCTGAAGTCACCTGCCCGTCCAACAACTGCTGCCAAAAGCGGTTACTAAAAGACATGTCCTTTCGTGCTCTTGTGGCCCGAGGTAACGTACATCACACTCCAGCTAGAAACAACGCAGATCTGGGGAAAGGAGTTCCCAGGACGCATGGAGACCATGAATCCTGGGAACTCCTATTTTTTTGTTATTTTTACGGCATTTCCGGGCTGAATCCATCGGCCTGAGCCAGCCTCAGGGCAACTCTCCGCATCCAAACAAGCCAGAACCGGCGATCCGCCTCAGCCAGAAGTGACTGACCGCGGAGTTGGGCGCGATGGAGTGCGTGCAAAGCTCCGTGGCATTGGCAGCAATTCTGCCGGGGGTACCTCACCGGATGCGCGGGCGCGAAAACTGAGCGCGAACCGCAACAAGATGGAAGAATCACTGTCAGAAGAGGAAGTGCATTTTGCACGTTGTGCCCCAGCATGGGCAAAAACCTGAAAGGATCCCCCCAGATGAAAAAAACAATTGTTACGCTCTGCCTCTGTTTCATGCTGACGACCAGTTCTTTTGCAGCCTCGAAGAAGGCTGATCTCCAGGCGCGTCTCGATTCAGCTAAGAGCGTGATGGACCAGATCATGGCGGCGAATGACTCCAGTATTCCCATGAACATCCTGCAGCAGGCTACCTGCGTCGCTGTCATCCCCGGAATGGTAAAGGGAGCGTTTATCTTTGGCGGCCAGTACGGCCAGGGAGTGGTGACTTGCCGGACCGGACATGGCTGGAGTGCTCCGGTGTTCATCCGCGCCGCGGGCGGTTCGTGGGGTCTGCAGATTGGTGGGCAGTCTACGGACCTGATCCTGGTGGCGGTGAATGACCGCGGAATGCAGGATCTGCTCAAGAGCAAGTTCAAGATTGGTGCGGACGCCTCGGCCGCGGCGGGACCGGTGGGCCGCGCCGGGCAGGCTGCCACCAACTGGAAGATGGACTCGGAGTTGTTGAGCTACTCGCGCAACAAGGGTCTGTTTGCCGGCATCGATCTGGACGGCACCAGCATTACCCAGAACGAAGAAGATACTGAGGTCTTCTATGGGGCCCCGCAGCACTTCGAGACGGTTTTGCACGGTGGCGTAGGCGTGCCGGAGGGTGCTGTGCCGTTTGTGAAGACGGTGGCCCAGTACTTCGTGCAGGCGAAGAAGCAGTAACAGGCAAATTCAGACTGATGTAGCGGGCGGCTCCTCTGTGCAGGAGCCGCCCCTGCTTTTGTGCCCTGGATTCCACATAGGAGCCCGGGTGCAATGACCTAAACTAGTTCTTCACGATGCGGCAGAGGATTGAGTACTGGCTAGTGGTTGCGGTAGCTCGCGGCCTCGGAGCGCTTCCACGTGGGTTGGCGCGGCTTCTGGCCGCCGGACTGGTGTGGGTGATCTATCACGGGCTGAGCCGGCTGCGTTCTGTAGGGCTGCGCAACCTCGAGCTGGCGATGCCGGAGCTGTCTCCGAGCGAACGAGACCGGATCCTGCGCGGTGTCTATAGGCATCTGGGCTGGCAACTGGTGGAGTTTTGCCGCATGCCCCGCTACACAGCAGAGAATACCCGGGGATGGATCCGTACTGCGGGGCTGGAGCACTACGAAGCGGCGCGCGCGAGAGGCAAGGGTGTGCTGGTGCTGACAGGCCACCTGGGGGCGTGGGAGCTCTCCAGCTTCTACCACTCGCTGATGGGCTTTCCGATGGGAATGGTGATCCGGAGGCTCGACAACCGGAAGCTTGACGCCTTTGTGAATGATATCCGGTGCATGCATGGCAATCACGTGCTGCATAAGGATGATTTCGGCCGCGGGTTGCTGACGGCGATGCGCGCCGGTGAGACCGTGGGCATCCTGATGGACACGAATATGACCCCTCCGCAGGGGGTGTTTGTGGACTTTTTCGGGCTGAAGGCATGCACCGCGTCCGGGCTGCCACACATCGCACTCAAGACTGAGTCTGCGGTGGTGCCAGGGTTTCTGGTCTGGGAGCCAGGTGAGAAGCAGTATGTGTTGCATTTCGGTCCGGAACTGGTGTTCGCGAGGACGGAGGACCGGGAGGCTGACCTTTTGTCTGCCACCCAGCAGTGCAATGATGTGCTTGAGACTTGGATTCGCCGCTATCCTGACCAGTGGTTATGGATTCACCGCCGCTGGAAGACCCGTCCAGCGGGCGAGCCCGGGCTGTATACACGGAATTGACGTGCACGGAGAATGAGCCATGATCCTCAGTGAATTAGTGGACCGACTGGGCGGCACGATTGTTCAGGGCGATCCTGAGTGGCTGGTGGAGAGCGTGAGCGCCTGCGAAAGCGCAGGCACCTTCGATCTGGTGTTTGCTGACTCGGCTCCTTCTGCTGTTCAGGCCCTGGCCGGTAAGGCCGGCGTGGTGGTGCTGAGGCCGGGTGCGGCTCTGAGCTATCCACACGGCAAGTGCATCGTCGAGACGGGAAACCCGCGGCTCTGGTTTTCGCGCGCAGCTAAGCTGATTGCCCCGCGGCCGTTCAGCAGTGGGGTGCATTCGCGTGCAATCGTCAGCCCGGACACGATTCTCGGCGGCAGCGTCACGATTGGGCCGGGAGCGGTGATCGAGGCGGGCGTTCACATCGGAGAAGGTACGCGCATCGAGGCAGGTGCGATCATCGGGCACGATGTCCGCATCGGCGCGGACTGCCGTATCTATCCGCGTGCGGTGATTTATCCTGGCGCGACTCTCGGCGATCGCGTGGTGATTCACGCAGGCGCGGTGCTGGGGGCGGATGGATTTGGCTATGTGCGCGACCCTGCCAACGGAACGTATGTGCAATTTCCGCAGCAAGGCAAACTCGTCGTCGAAGACGACGTGGAAATTGGCGCGAACACAACGATCGACCGCGGCGCCTTGCACGAGACGCGGATTCGCCGTGGTGCCAAGATCGATAATCTCGTGCATGTTGGCCACAACTGCGAGATTGGCGAGGATGTGATCCTCGTAGCTCTAACGGGCATCTCGGGTTCGAGCTTTGTGGGTAAAGGTGCGGTGATTGCCGGGCAGGTGGGCATCGGAGACCACGTGCATATCGGCCCAGGGGTGATTCTAGGAGGGCAGGCTGGGGTGCTCACTGGCAAGACACTCACTGCGGATGGAGTGCCCGCGGGAACGGTGTTCTGGGGTACACCGGCGAGGCCACTGAAGCAGGTGTTGCGCGAGCAGGCGTTGTTGGCGCGGCTGGCCCGACGGCGTGGCAGGGTTCCCGACTCGGAAGCATGAGCGGCGCTGCCCGGAGGTATCCATGATCAAGTGCGCCATTCCGCTGCTCCATGTTTCGAGCGCTGCAGCCGCGCTCGCGTTTTATTGCGACGGCTTGGGCTTCAAGCTCAAGTTTGCGCACCGGCCCGACCATGTCGAAGCTGATCCGTGCTACATGGGTATTGCGCGCGATGGGGTTTGGCTGCATCTGTCTTCGTTTAGTGGAGACGGGGTTGCCGGCGGCGTTGCCAACCTGCTGGTGGATGACGTGGATGCGCTCTACGCAGAGTTTGCAGGGCGAGGTGTAACGGTCGATACGCCGCCTGTGGACCAGAGCTGGGGAACCCGGGAGATGTACGTAAAGGACGCGGATCGCAATTGTCTGCGGTTTATCAGGTAGGAGCCGCGCGTGATCACTGTGGTCATAGGCGGTAGCGCGAGCGGAGTTGGAAAGACCACCTTGACATGCGGATTGATCCGCGCGCTGCCTGAGTTTGGATGGACGGCGATCAAGATCAGCCGCCATGCGCATGGTGTTCCCGGGCAGTTGATTGAGGAAACCGAAGCCGGGCAGGGAAGCGACACCGCACGCTATCTGGCGGCAGGTGCGAAGAGGGCGCTGCTGGTGACGGCAGTTGGCACTGCCACGCCGATGGCCGCTCTGGATGTGGCGTGCGATGGTTGCACGCATGCGGTGATCGAGTCGAATCTTATTCTGGAAGCATTGACTCCGGATGTTTGTCTGGCGATTGTTGGAGACGGAGAGGCGAAGCCATCCTTCACACGCGTGCTGCAATGCGCCGATGCTGTCGTTGTTCGCAGGCGGCAGGTGCTGGAAACGTCGCCTGCGTCAGCTTCAGCCCGCGTCTTTTGCATGGACGATCTGGGCTGTCTACCGCCGGAGTTCATCGGCTGGCTGCGCGAGCGGATTGGTTCGGTTAGCGCTCGGTCGAAAACGGCTCAGTCTTGAGTGAACCATCGCGCTGCTTGATCAGTGTCTGAACCTTGCCCTCGGCTTCGTCGAGCTCTTTCTTGCAGGCTTCAGACAGGCCAACTCCCTGCTCGAAGAGCTTGAGCGACTCATCGAGAGGCAGATCGCCTTTCTCCAGACGTTCGACGATGGTTTCGAGCTTCTTAAGCGAATCCTCAAACGAAGGCATCTTCTACTCCGCGCTCCTGCCGGGCAGCATGCCGGCGATCACTTCGGCGGCTGCGGTATAGCGGCCTGCCGGCACGCTCACCTGCACGCCTTGCACATAAGGCCGAACTGCTTCCAGCATCTCCTGCGCGATGCGAATACCCTCGGCTTCGGCGGCTTCGGGCGTTTCAGTCAGCGCCATGCGCAGCAGAATCTCCTCGGGCATGGCAACGCGCAGGTCGTTCTTCATGTACTCAGCGTGACGAAGGCTGACGAGGGGGCGTACACCCGCGATGATCGGGATTCGGTAGGGCTCGATCTTGCGCAGGAACTCTTCGAGGAGGCGCAGTTCAAAGACGGGCAGCGTGATTGCGTACTCCGCACCGGCCTCGACTTTGTAGGCAAAGCGGCGCAGTTCATTCTCAATGTCGGGTGCGCCGGGGTTGGCCGAGACGCCGATGGTGAAGTTCGTCGAGACGCCGATCGCATTCGCGCCGATGTCGAGTCCATGATTCAGCTGCCTTGCGAGATTGACGAGGCCGATTGAGTCGACGTCAAAGACCATCGTGGCGTCGGGATAGTTGCCGAGCTTCTGCGGGTCGCCCGTGAGGCAAAGTATGTTGTGCAGGCCGAGCGATGAGGCGCCGAGCAGGTCCGACTGGATGCGGAGTATGTTGCGGTCTCGGCAGCTGTAGTGGAGCACGGTGTCGATGCTGGTGTGCTGCTGGATCTGCACGCAGAGGCTCTCGGCGCTCATGCGGGCAGAGGCGCGCGGGGAGTCAGGCACGTTGATGCCGTGAACGCCGACTTTGGCTAGCAGCTGCGCGGCCTCAATCTCCTCGACGCAGTTGATTCCTTTTGGCGGCGCAATTTCGACGAGGGATACGAACTCGCCACGCTCAAGCAGAGCGCCAATGCGGGACCGCTGGTGGAGCGGCGCAGGCGGCGTCTCCGCCATCAGCGGAATGGCGGTTCCGCCCTCGACCACCGGGGCTTCGTCATCGAGGGAGCGCAGGGCGGCACGCATCGCGCGGATGTGATTCGGCGTGGTGCCGCAGCAACCGCCCACCAGTTGCGCACCCGCTGCAACGGCTTTGCGCGCGAAGCTGGCCATGAACTCCGGTGAGATGAGGTAGACGTTACGGCCGTCGACGTTGCGCGGCATGCCAGCATTGGGCATGGCGGCGAGCGGCAGCGTAGTGGCTTTCCGCATTGCCTCAACGGCGGTGAGGACGGTAGAAGGGCCGGTGGAGCAGTTGACTCCGATGGCATCGGCGCCCCATTCGGTCAGAAGGGCGGCGGCCTGCTCCGGCGATGCGCCGTCGAGACAATTACCGTCATCGTCGACCGTAACCATGACAACAACGGGCAGGCCGGGGGCTGCGTCGCGGGCAGCTGCCAAAGCCTCGCGCGCCTCGTTCATTGCAGGCATGGTTTCCAGAATCAGCAGATCGACGCCGGATTTCGCAAGAACCTGCATCTGCTCAGCGAAGGCTGCGCGTGCCTCTTCAAGCCCAGTCTTGCCCAGCGGTTCGAGGCGGACACCCAGCGGCCCGACCGCGCCTGCGACCCAGGCTTTGGTTCCCTGGCGGGTATGCAGGTCATCCACGGCCTGGCGGGCCAACCGGGCTCCGGCGACGTTGATCGCCTCCACCTGATCTTCCAGCCCGTGCCGGGCGAGCCG
>DATMUN010000677.1:0-9417 GCA_035563895.1 Occallatibacter sp.
GAATCGCACCGCAAGGTCGCGATAGCGCGGATTGCCCGTCAGCCTGTATGCCAGCAGCAGGTTCTCCGGCAACGTGTAGGTCTCGTCCCAGCAGTACGCTTCATCCTTGTGCGGCAGCGCATACTGCTCCTTGCGCGAGAGCGCCTTCGCCGGAAGATGCGGCACCACAGCCTCCGTTGCGGCCGCATGCACCTTCATCGCAGAGTCAACGCCAGCAAGACGATGCGCATCAATCAGGCCGCAGCTCGATTTGTCATAGGTGTATGCGGGCAGGTGATAGTTCTCATAGAACTTCTCCGTCACCGTCGGCGCAAATCCCTCCACCAGCCGCCGAACTTTCTCCTGCGTCGGCTTCGATCCCGTCACCGCATACGCGCGTGCCAGGCCGGAGAGATACTGCCCGAAGCTATGTCCCGGCACAAATCCGTGAAAGCTTCCCTTGCCGTTGAACGCGGGATCGATGTCGTACCAGCCGCCCATATCGTCGCCGGGAGCCGATTGCCCCGCAGCCTGGCGAAATGGCTTCAGCAGTCGGTCCTCATCCATCTTCAGAAAGAATGCGTGATTGGTATCGAACTGCTCGCGCATAGCGCCTTCCAGCAGTTCCACCTGGCTGTAGTTGAAAACACGAATCGCAGGCGCCACCGCGATCGATGGCTGTGCCTTCGCGTTCACTGTTGCGGCAATCGCGTGCAGCGGCCTATAGGCAAGCGCCACACCTGCCGTTGCCGCACCATGACTAAGGAATCGTCTGCGTGAGTACTTGTTCATCGGTCCCATCCACCCAACTTATGCAGAAAGATAAAGTTCAAATCGTTTGAAAAACAAGCAGTGGAGTTGCCCGGTACCGCAACTCCACTGCTCTGCATCCGCGTCTTCAAGTCCGTCTGCGCCTGCGCACAGTTAGAACTTGAAGTGCGCTCCCAGCTGAATCCACCGCGGCTGATATTGACTCGTCACCGCGCCGAAGTTCGCTCCATCTGCCATATTCGTATCCACACCCTGCAGATTCGGGTGGTTGAACAGGTTAAAGAACTCAAACCGCAGTTGCAGCGACATCCCTTCGCGGATCCTCGTCTCCTTGTAGACATTCGCATCCGTCTCAAAGAAGTTCGCGTTGCGGAATCCGTTAAAGTTCTCGTTGCCCTCCTGCGTTCCCTGTGCGGGAGCCGTGATCGCCGAAGAGTTATGGAAGACGCCGGTACCGATCATCGTCTTCCGGTCATGCGGGATGCTGTACGACGAAACATTCGGATAGTCGTAGTTGTCACCGTCAGCATTGTAGTCGCCGCCGCCTGCAAACGAAGCGCTCGTGTACACAGTGAACGGCGTTCCCGATTGATAGATCGACGTTGCACTCACACCCCAACCGCCCGTCGCGCGTCCCACCAGCCCCGCGCCGTGGTTCAAGCCAGGCAGCTCATAGTTTCCGGTGAATGAAACACGATTCGGAGCATCCCAGTTCGACGGCCCGTAGTAGCGGCCCGGGTTCGACCACGTCGGATACACCTGCGTATCGTCCTTGGATACTGAATGCGTGTACGACAAGTCCACAAATCCAGTGCGCGCAAACCGCCCGCGCACGTCTGCGATAAGTGCATTGTAGTTCGAGTGCCGGTCGTTCATCGTGTAGGAGATGCTGCCGAAGCTCGTGTTGTAGTGGGTTGCAATCGTGTTGGTCAACAGGTCGCCCGGCTTGGCATTGATGTCCACGCCATAGCTCACCGATGTCACCTGGCCGCCGCCCGAGAGCTGTTTCTCCGAGTGCGAACCGGAGTAGCCGATGCTCGCAACAAAGGAGTGCGTCAGCGGGTGCTCCAGTTGCGCTGAGTAGATGTAGGCCACCGGGCTCTTCAGATTCGGATCGATTGCGCCGATGCCCACCTGCAGGCCGTTGCTGAAGCCGCCATGCGAGTTCAGTGTGTACGGTGTCAGCTCCGGATAGCTGAAGCCGAACGGCGGTGCGTTGCTCGTGCCCAGGCTGAATACCGGCCGGTGCGTCAGGTCGCTATCGGCTCCGTAGAACGTCGGATAGATGCCGCCCGGCGGATTGCCGCGCATCTCCTCCTGCACGTTGGCCGGCGTCGGCCAGTTGTGGAAGATGCCCGCGCCGCCATGTATCACCCACTGGCTGTTGTCCAGCACGTCCCACGACACACCCGCACGCGGACTGAGCACGTCGGTAATGGCGCGGTTCAGTGCATGCTTCTTCTGGATCAGCGATCCGTTGGCTATCTGTTCGGTTGTCGTGCTTCCCGGTCCCATGTAGAAGTTTGAGAGCACCGTGTTCGCCGAACGCGAGTACGGGTTGCCGAAGTCATCCCAGCGAACTCCGTAGTTCACCGTCAGGTTCTTGCGCGCCTTCCACGTGTCCTGGAAGAAGAGGCCGCCGGTAATGCTGGCCGCGTTCCAGTCCCATTCCATGTGCTTGCCAGTGATCGGGTCATAGGCAACGCCGGTTTCCGTGTACGGCTGCACCGCTGTCGAGTTGCTCGTATCTGCCGCAACCATATCAACAATGTTGTTGAACTGGAAGGTTGGCTGATCGTGGGGCCCCTGGAACTCTTCCACATCGTCGCCCGTCCAGCCCTCGTAGCCGAACTTCATCGAATGAGTTCCCTTGATGTGGGTCAGCACATCCCGCCAGTGGTAGTTGTGCTGGATAAAGTCTCCGGCTGCGAATCCATCGCCGAACCCGGTGCCGAGGCCGGTCACGTTGACAAGAGGAACCTTGAATTCGCCGGTCTTTGGCGCAATTCCTTCCACTCTCATGCCTGCCACAATCGCTTCATTGATCGTGTTCGGCGAGAAAGTGTGTGTCTCGTTTGCCTGCCATGCCCACGTCCAGTACTGCGACGTCGTAGCAAAATCCCGCCGCGCCGTCGGGCTGCCCGTGTCCAGCGTTACGCGATACACGTTCCCATAGATGCGATCGTTCGCAAAGTTCTTGTCGATACGCGCATTCCACTGCGTGCCGTTGCGGAAGCTCGTCGAAGCCCACGGACCCGAATCGAACACCGGCATGTCGCAAGCCGGCGTCGTTTCTGTTCCGCAAGTCAGGCCCGCCGCACTCGCTGTCTGAGACACGGTACTGCTGCTCACCGTCACCGGATAGTTCGACAGAATGTTCGTTCCCACCGTGTTTGGATAGGCCTGCTTGGCCCACGCCACAAACTGCGGATCTTCAAAGTAGGCAACGCCGCTCGCGGCATTCCCCTCGCGCATCGGCTCAATCGAGAAGAAGAAGAATGCCTGCTTCCCCGGCCAGATCGGCCCGCCCACAGCGCCCGACATGTTGTTCGAGTGATACTTCGGATATTTGTGGACCCATTCCGTTCCAGCCCACAGAGCCTGATTCTGGAAGTAGTCGCTCGCGCTTCCGTGGAAGCGCTCTCCGCCAGTCTTCGTCGTCATCGCCATCTGGATCGAGCTGGCGCGGCCATACTCCACCGTGTACGTATTCACCTGAATGCTGGCTTCTTGAATCGAATCCGGGTTCGGCGTCAGATTCAGCACACCCGCGCGGATGGCGCTCGAAATATCGAGCCCGTCGATGATGTACATATTGCCGACCGCGCCCTGGCCGTTCGCGCTCGAGTCCACCTGCGTTTCCGTCGAAAAGTTATCGACGCCCGAGCCAGGGCTTCCGCCCGCCGCCGCGCCAAGTCCGGTCACGCCCGGCGCCATCGTCACCAGCGACACCATGTTGCGGCCCGGCAGCGGCAAGTCCGCTACCTCTCCCGATTCGATCGTGAGCTGGTTGCGGCTCTCGGCCGTGTCCAGAACCGGCGCCTGCGTTGAAACCTCGATCGTCGCGCTCGCCGTGCCAAGCGTCAGGTTCACCGGCACGTCCAGCGTCTGATTCGTCAGCAGGGTCAGCGTCACTGACGCCTTCGCAAAACCCTGCGCCTGCGTCTCCAGCGTGTAGCTGCCCGGAGCCAGGCTGATGAAGCGATACGTGCCCGTTGCTCCAGACACCGCCGTCAGTTGCTGTCCCGTGTTGGGGTTGATCAGGCGCAGATGCGCTCCCTGCACTCCAGCCCCGGTCGGATCGAGCACCGTACCCTGAATGTTCGCGCTGTACTGTGCCGCTGCTGGAATCGCCAGCAGCGCAAGCATCAGGCAGCAGTATCCGAGCAGCCGCAACGGCGGCATCCACTCGAGCCGGTCTGAGCATCTACGGCCTGTCGCCGTCTTGCCCGATTGAATCTGATTCTTCACTGTCTCCTCCATGACTGACCTTGCAGGCGTTTTTTGTGGGTCTTGTAACCGCTTAGTCGTTCCGCTTGATAGCAAACGTTTTCCGCTTTATGCCTGCATTCCCCTGTATGCGGCTCAATCTCATTCGTGCGTCACTCATCCGCGCCGAGAAAATTGCCTCATTCAAGAGCAGCGCAATTCTATGCAGGCCGCATTTTCGCTGGCTATGGTGCAGGTGTACTATGGTCTGCGCAAGGCAATAGCGACGCTCAAAACGCGCATGCTTTTATTTGATCCAGTGCACAAATACAACAAAAATCTGGCCTATCCGCCGTCCCGCCCTGCGTTCTTCACACGCCCGCTGCATCCTCGCGTGGCCCTCGGCTGCCTGCTTGCGCTGGTTCTTCCTGCACTCTCTTCGTGCCACCGTTCAGTTCCCGTCATCGCCGTCATCCCCCGCACCTGCGGCACCTGGTTATGGGAGGCCGAACACACCGGCGTCGAGCGTGAAGCTCCGCACCACGGCTTATACGTTTACTGGAACGCGCCCATGCGTGAAGACGACGTGCAACGCCAGATCGAAATCCTCTCCGACTCCGTGCATAACCGCGCAAAGGGCGTCATCATCTCGCCCATCGAAGATCTCCCCCTGCGCACGCCCGTCGAGCGCGCAATGAACTCCGGTGTCCCCGTCGTCGTTATCGGCACCGATCTCGGCCTCCCCGCAAGCGCACATCTCGGCTACGTGCTCTCTGATGAAAAGGCCGGCGGCATGCTCGCCGCGCATCGCATCGGCGCCATCCTTCACGGTCGCGGATCGGTCGCCATCCTCGGCATCAACAATCGCCTCGCCAGCACATCCGAGCGCGCACGCAGCCTCGAAACCACGCTCGCCGACGAGTTCCCCGAGATTCATGTCATCTTTCGCAGCCTCGCCCTGCCCACCGTCGCGCAAGAGCAGCAGGTCGCCGAGCGCACTCTCGCCGGCGATAGCCGCCCCGATGTCATCGTCGCTCTCTCCGAGTCATCCACGCGCGGAACGTTCTTCGCACTCATCAACTCCCACCGCACCCGCGAGATTCCGCTCATCGGCTTCGATCAGAACCTCCTCGCACCCATTCGTACCGGCGAAATCGACTCCGTCATCATCCTCAACACCATGCGCATGGGCCGTGAAGCCATCAAGCTCATCGCCTCGCAGTTGAGCGACCAGCCCGGCCAATCCCGCATCGTTCTTCAGCCGCTGCTGGTCACAAATCAAAACATCGACTCACCGCAGGTGAGAGAAACACTCGATCTGGACTGGTTCAGACAATAAGGTCGCTCATGCCCCTCAAACGCTACGTGCGCGGATGGCTCTCGGCAGGCTTGTTCCTGATCGCCAGCCTGTTCCTTGCCGTCTTCGCCGTCCGTCTCACGTGGCTCAAGTGGCAAGCACGCAATCCGCATTTCCACGACGGCTTCAACTGGCAGTCATCCGCACAACCACGCGAGCGCGGCTGGCAAGCCTTCGGCGGCGCATGGCAGGTGCTCGACGGCACCATGCAGAATGTCTCCGATGATCGCGGCGGCAAGCTTGTCAACGGCAATCTCGCCTGGCGCGACTACATGATCCAGGCCGATGTCCAGCTGCTCAGTGAAACCGGCGACGCAGGATTCGTGGCCCGCACCAACAATGAGGAGATCGGCGTCGACGCCTACCACGGCTACTTCGCCGGTCTTCGCGATCTCGACGACACCCTCATCATCGGCCGCGCAGACTTCGGCTGGCACGAGTTCCGCGCCACCGTCGTCCACTCGCACGTGCACACTCGCACCTGGTATCACCTCACCATGATCGTTCGCGGCTGCGTCATCGCCGCCAGTGCCGTCACACCTGAAGGCGAGCGCGTCGTCAGCTCCGTCCTCGACTCCGGCTGCATTCAGACCGGCCGCTTCGGCCTGCAGTCCTACTCCACCGGAGCCATCTGGCAGAACCTCGATCTGCGGCCTGCCACCGATGCCGATCTCGCCGCGCTACTCGGCAATCAAAATCCCACGCCGCCCGATCCTCCCGCCGTCGATTCCGCGAAGCTTCCCGTAGATCCCTCCATCTCCAATCTCGTCGCCTATGAGCGCACCTTCGGCCCCATGCTCCGCGCCCTGCGCGACAATCACGCCGATCCCAATGCGCAGCCCATCGCCAGTCTCCGCCTTCTCGCTCCAAATCTCTCTCCGCACGTCACTCTTCACGGAGTAGTCACTCTCGTCTCACCCACGCTCTTCATTCAGGACTCCTCCGGCGGCATAGCCATTCCCAATCCCCACCTCGTCATCCCCGTTCAAATCGGCGACGCTGTCGAAGCCAGCGGCGATGCCGAGTTTCACAACTTCAGCTCGATCCTGCGCAGCTCCAGCGTCCGGTTGCTCTGGTCGCACACGCAAGTGCCCGCCCTCGCCGTCACCGCATCGCAGGCCGCTACCGGTTCTTTCGATTCTCAGTTCGTCGAGACCGAAGGCACTCTCGCCTCCACCGCTTCCATCGGCCAGCGCTCCGTCATGCTGCGCTTCGACGAAGGCAGCCAGTCCTTCGTCGCCCGCGCTGAAAACCTCGACGACTCGGCCTTCATCCGCGCGCTCAAGCCTGGCAGCCGGCTGCGCGTGCGCGGCATCTGCGTTACAGACAAGGCCTACACCGGCAACCAGGTTCCCTTCGCCCTGCTCATGCGCTCCGCCGGCGATCTCCTCCTGCTCGAGCCGCCGCCCTGGTGGAACACTGCGCACATCGTCGAGCTCGCTACTCTGCTGCTCGTCTTCTCACTCTGCCTCCACTTCGCTTACGCCGCCTTCAAGCGCTCCCGCCTTCGCGCCGTCATTGAGGAGCGCGAACGCATCGCCATGGAGATGCACGACACCCTCGCCCAGAGCTTTGCCGGCCTTGCCTTTCAGCTTGAGGCACTCAGCGGAGATGCCCATCCCGGCAGCGAGATGCAGCGTCAGCTTGAGTCCACCGTCGATCTCGTCCGTTTCGGTCACAGTCAGGCTCGCCGCGAGATCGCCGCGCTCCGTCCCGGCAACCTCGAGCAGCTCGGCCTGCCCAAGGCCATCGAACAAGCCGCGCTCAAAATCACACAGGGCACCGAGATCGCTGTCTCGCTCTCCATGCGCGGCGTGCCTCGCGATATTCCTCTTCGCATCAGCGACGCCCTCTTCCGCATCGGTCAGGAAGCCATCGCCAACGCCGTCCGCCACGCAAAGCCTCACCACATCCACCTGCGCGTCAGCTTCGGAAAATCGTCCATCATGTTGGAGGTACACGACGACGGCCGCGGCTTCGACCCCACTCAGGAGGGCTTCGGCTTCGGTATCCGCTGCATGCGCGAGCGCGCAGAGCGCGTCGGCGGCGCCTTTCGCATCCACAGCACACTCGGTCACGGAACCCGCATTGCCGTTCGCGTACGCTCGCCGCGCCCATTGCTTCCGGCCTGGTGGCCTCGCCTGCAGGACCTCAAATGGGGAAAACCACTGCCATGACTTTGCAAACTGAGCAGCAGTCCATCCAGATTCTCATCGTCGACGATCACCTCGTCGTGCGCGAAGGGCTGACAACACTCCTCGGCAAGGAGAGCAACTTCACCGTCGCCGCAGGCGTCGAAAGCGGCGCCAAAGCGCTCGCATTTCTCGCGCACAATCGCGTCGATGTTGTCCTTCTCGACCTGCGCATGCCCAAGGACAGCGGCCTCGACGTCCTTCCGCAGATCCTTGCCTGCACCCATCCCCCGCGCGTGCTCATCCTCTCCAGCTTCGAGTTCGAAGAAGAGATCTATCGCGCAGCAAAATCCGGTGCCAGCGGCTACCTCACTAAAGACGCTACCCGCGCCGACATCGTCAGCGCCATCCGCGAGGTCGCCTCAGGCAAGCTCCACTTCCCTCACGCCATCGCCGCCCGCATCGCCGAGCGTGAATGTCGCACCGGCCTCAGCCCGCGCGAGCTCGACATCCTTCGCTTCATCGCCAAAGGCCTCACCAACCGCGAGATCGGTCACGCGCTACAGATCAGCCAGTTCACCGTGCGCAACCACGTGATCCACATCCTCGAAAAGCTCGAGGCAAGCGACCGCACCGAAGCCGTCTCCATCGCCATCCAGCACGGCATCATCGGCTCCGGCCTCTGACCGGTCTGCCATCGCCTCCGGGCGGCGCGCCTTTCGTGCACAGCCGCCCGGGCATTCGACAACTATCGGTCAAACTCCAGCCGATACAGCATCGTCCCATGCGCCGCCACGCTTGCATCGATTGCGCCAGGGCTCGCCACCGTAGCTCCGCTCCACAACTCGCGCATGCGAGCCGGAGCGCCCTCGACCTCGAGCTGCTTCCAATCGAGCCGCACCCGCGCAGGCTCATCGGAAAGATTGAAGACCGCAATATACTTCGTATCGCTTCGTCCATCATTCGCAGCCCACACATGCAATTCGTCCTGCGAGTAGACGGCGCGAGCCTTGCTGCCATGCTGATCGATCGCCAACACATCGCGGTTCGTCAACAAGCCGCGCGTGAACGGATCGAGCGAGGGAAGATCGCCGCCGAAGATCAGCGGAGAACGCAACATCGCCCACAGCGACATCACCGTGCGTTGCTCGTCCTGCGTCAGCCGCGAGAGCCGGTCATCGCCGCGCTCTGCACGCATTCCAATCCGCCCCAGCGGCAGCATGTCCGCGTCGGGCCAATGGCCCTCTTTCACCAGCGGCAGCCACCGCTCCGCATCGGCATAGACGCCTTTCACAGCCTTCCAGTTATCCCATAGATCATCCTCGATCCGCCACATCTCCGCCTTGGTGCGCAGATCGTCCACCTGCCCCGTCGGTGCAGGTCCCGGCGAAAGGCTCAGCACGATCGGCCGCCCGCTCTTCTCAATCGCGCGATGCAGCGCCGCAATCTCCGCGCCGTGATACGGCCTGGTCATATCGTCAGCCTTGATGAAATCCACGCCCCACGAGGCATACAGTTTCACGATGGAGTCGTAGTAGGCCTGCGCCCCGGGCTTCGACATATCCACGCCGTACATGTCCTTGTTCCACGCGCACACGCTGGCCTTGTCGGCAATCGACGCCGCACGCACCTTGGTCCCAAGCACCGGCAGATTCTGCTCGACAGCCTGCCGTGGTATCCCGCGCAGAATGTGAATCCCAAGCTTCAGTCCCTTGCTGTGCACATAGTCCGCGAGCTGTGTGAATCCAA
>DATMUN010000678.1:0-4714 GCA_035563895.1 Occallatibacter sp.
TCCAATGGTGAGTTCGCGGGCCAGTTCAAGCGCTTCATCTTCGTCGATGCGGTGCTCGGCAACGAGACGCGCCAGAAAACCGGCATCCATCCGTCGCGCGACATCGTGCCGCGCCGGAATTGACAGGAATGCCCTCGTGTCGTCGTTAAAGCCGGCCGTGTTGTAGAAGCCCGCCGTTTCAATAGCCTGCTCGCGGAAGCGGCGCATCCCTTCTGGGCTGTCGTGGAACCACCACGGAGGCCCGAGGCGCAAACAAGGGTAGTGACCAGCTAGCGGCGCGAGCTCACGGCTGTAAGTCGTTTCGTCGAGCGTGAACAAAATGATGGTGAGATCGCGCTCGTTACCGAAGCGGTTTAGCAATGGGCGCAATGCTTCAACATAGTTGACCTGCGCAGGCATGTCCGCACCCATATCGCGCCCATAGCGCGCGAAGAGTTGCGCATTGTGATTGCGGACAGCGCCGGGGTGGATCTGCATCACCAGGCCATCGTCGAGGCTCATTCGCGCCATCTCCGTCAGCATCTGTGCGCGGAAGAGCTCGTGCGCGGCCTGATCTGCAACGCCTGCCAACACTTTGCCAAAGAGTGCTTCGGCGTCCTTTTCGTTCAGGTCCGCAGTTTGCGCAGTGGGATGGCCGTGATCTGTCGCAGTTGCACCCAGCGACCGGAAGAACGCACGCCGTGCTCGCAGCGCGCGCAGGTAGCCTTGCCAAGTCGCAGTGTCCTCGCCGGTGAGCGCGCCAAGCTCCGTAATGCCATCGCGAAATCCCTCGAATGTGGGGTCGACCACGGGATCGGGGCGGAATGTGGGCAGCACACGGCCCTTCCACCCGGATTCGCGAATGGTGGCATGGTCCTCCAGGGCGTCGATGGGGGAGTCGGTCGTGGCGAGCACTTCGATACCGAACCGCTCATAGAGTGCTCGTGGTAGAAACGCCGCCGTCTGGAGCTTTGCCGCGATGGTGTCGTAATACTCGTCCGCGGTTCTGGCTGAGAGGCGCTCGGTCATACCAAAGAGTGTCTCGAAGACGTAGTCGAGCCAGAGCCGCGAAGGTGTACCGCGAAACAGATGGTAGTTCTCGGCAAACAAGCGCCAAACGCGCCGTGGATCAGTGATTGGCTTGTTGCCAATCTCCAGCTCTTCAAACGTGATTCCCTGACTGTAAAGCATGCGGAAGACGTAGTGGTCCGGTTGAATAAATAGCGCTACTGGATCAGGGAACGGCTCGTTCCGCGCGAACCAGCATGCTTGTGTATGTCCGTGCGGACTGATGATTGGAAGGCTTCGAATCCCTTCGTACAACCGGCGCGCAATGGCACGCGTCTTCTCTTCTGCAGGGAAGAGTCTGTCTTCATTCAGCAATTTCACTGAGCGCTCCCTCGCACAACAGTATCCACTATCGGCGCGGTATACTGCGGCTGCCTTCGATTCTGTCTTCTTGCCACACGCTCTGCCATGACAACCCTTCGGATTGCACTACGTAACTACGCTGACTTTGAGAATGCACTTGGCGAACAGGCGAGACTGTTCGAGGCGCAGACTCCGGGCGTTTCTGTCGAGCTTGTTTCGGTGGGGATTCACGAGCTTTACCATTCCGCGCTGAATCAGGGAGGTCTGCGTGATGGGGCTTACGACCTTGCCCTGCTTGTGACCGACTGGCTGGCCGAAGGGTTCGAAGCGGAAGTGCTTGAAGATCTGCAGCCGTGGCATGATCGCGCGCCATTGCCGGATTGGCCGCAGGGGTGGGCCCGCTCGCTCACCGATCCGCTTCAATTCGGCTCAAAGCTTTCGTCGATCCCCTGGCACGACGGGCCGGAGTGCCTGGTGTATCGCAGTGATCTGTTCTCTGACGCTTCACTGCGAGCTGAGTTTGCCGCGCGTCATGGTCGAGAGCTCGCCCCGCCGACATCGTGGCAGGAGTTTGCAGTGACGGCGCGCTTCTTAACACGGCCTGAAGACCATCTCTTCGGAACTGTCTTCGCTGCGTTTCCTGACGGGCACAACACACTCTATGACTTCGCACTGCAGGTCTGGAGCCGTGGCGCAGAGTTCGTTGGCCCGGATGGCAAACCGTGCCTTGTGGCGCCGGCCATCGTCGATGCGCTCGACTTCTATCGCAGTGTCGTGCGTGATCCGGCGACATGCCATCCACAATCCCCTTCACTGGATTCAACGCAGTCGGGCGACCTGTTTCTCTCTGGCCGGGTGGCAATGATGGTGAACTGGTTCGGCTTTGCGGCGCGTTCCAGCCGGGCAGGCTCACCGCTGAACGGCCGTGTTGCAATCGCACCAATCCCGAGCGCACCCGGCTGTGAGCACATCTCACTTTCGGTCTTCTGGGCTCTCGCCATGGGTGCAGGATCGCGACAGAAGAATCTCGCGTGGGAGTTCCTTCGCTTCGTCGCATCACCGGAGCGCGATTTTGGAATCACACGGCACGGCCCTGTAGGCACGCGTCTCTCGACCTGGAGGAACCCCGCGCTGCAAACAGAGATCCCTCCGTACAAAGACATCGAGCGCATCTCGCTTGGCGCTCGGCAACTGCCGCGCGGACCGATGATGGCGGCTTTCGCCAGCATCATCGACGGCGTTATTATCCGTTCTTTGAACACTGCTGACAGCTCGCTCGCGATTCTGCAGGATGCGCAGCAGCAAATTGACAATAAAGGACTGGTTCTCGCATGACCTCGCATAAAGACCCCTCGCAATCCTCGTCTCCATTTCGTCTGGATGGCCGCCATGCTCTTGTAACCGGCGGAGCTAGCGGGATTGGCGCAGCCACGGTGCGGGAGCTGGTGCGCGCTGGGGCATTCGTCTGGATCGCAGACATCAACGTTGCCGAAGCCGACAAACTGGCCACAGAAACAGGCTCAGCGCAGACTGTTCATCTCGACGTGACGAGCCCTGACTCGATCAGCCGAGCTGTGAGCCATGTGGGGCACCTCGACATTCTGGTGAACAACGCGGGGATCGGCCATGTTGGCTCCATCGAAGCCACAGAGCCGGCCGACTTCGACCGGCTGATGACCGTGAATGTTCGCGGGGTTTATCTCGTGACGCGCGCTTTCCTGCCACTACTGCTTGAATCCTCGGCGAATGGTGGCCCGCTCGCCACCGTCGTGAATATCGGCTCGGTTGCAGGACAGGTGGGCATCAAGCAGCGCTTTGCCTACTGCACCAGCAAAGGCGCGGTGCTGGCCATGACCCGGCAGCTCGCGGTCGAGTACCCCAAGACGCTCCGCGTGAATGCGGTTTGCCCTGGCACCGTGGAGACGCCGTTTGTCGAGGGCTATCTGGAGAAGTTCCACAAGCACAACAAAGAGGAGGTGCGTGCGGAGCTGCGCGCACGGCAGCCACTTGGACGCTTGGGGCGACCGGAGGAAGTGGCCTCCATGGTGCGTTACCTTGCCTCGGACGAAGCTGCTTTCATTAACGGCTCGCTCTTCTCGATTGATGGTGGCTGGACTGCGGCTTAGCTGAGCGGGACGCTACACTTTAGACTGCTGCATTCATCTGCGTTACCTGCCCCGGAGGGCACACATGAAGCTGGTTTCGTTCTCTGTCGCCGACGGAAAGATCCGGCCCGGCGTTCTGTCGCAAGAGGCTGATCTCGTCGTCGATCTTTCTGCGGCTGGCTATGTGGATTCACTGGCAATTGTGACTGCCGGCCTGACTGCGATTGAGCAGCCCGAGACCTGCCCCGCATACAAGCTAAACGAAGTACGTCTGCACGCTCCGATGGTTAATCCGCCGCGCGTCTTCGCGATCGGCCTCAACTACCGCGACCATGCGATCGAATCGGGAATGGCTATTCCGACAACTCCGGTCGTCTTCTTCAAGCTGACGCCATCGATTATCGGTCCCGGCGAAAACATCGTACTGCCGAAGAACTCGACCGAACCCGATTACGAAGCGGAGTTTGCCTTCGTGATCGGCAAGGGTGGCTATCGTATCCCTGCTTCGGCGTGGCGCGAGCACGTGTACGGGTACACCATCATCAACGATGTGAGCGCGCGCGACGTGCAGTTCGCTACATCGCAGTGGTCCATGAGCAAGAGCTTTCCGACCTTCTGTCCGCTTGGCCCGGCCATCGTAACTGCGGACGAGATCGAGAACCCGCACGAGCTGGCTATCGGCCTCACGATCGATGGTGAGGTTCTGCAGAACTCCAACACACGCGAACTCGTCTTCAAGATACCGGAGTTGATTGAGTATCTGTCTTCGATCACTCCGCTGCTTCCGGGCGATATCGTCTCTACTGGCACACCGCCGGGCGTAGGCCTGGGACGCACGCCAAAGCGCTGGATGCGCCCGGGGGAGACGGTCACAGTCACAGTGGAAGGACTGGGCGAGCTGACAAATCCGGTTGTCGCGGAATAGCACGCAAAAGAGCTGCCTCAGAGCACCTTTGCGAGCCAGCGCCCGGTGTGGGAGTGGAGGTTGGCTGCCACTTCCTCGGGTGTACCTTCGGCTACGATGCGGCCGCCACCCTCACCACCTTCCGGCCCGAGATCGATCACCCAGTCTGCGCTTTTGATCACGTCGAGATTGTGTTCGATGACCACGAGCGAGCCGCCGCCGTCGATGAGTTTGCGGAAGGCTGTCAGCAGCTTGGACACATCGTCGAAGTGCAGTCCGGTTGTCGGCTCGTCCAGGATGTAGAGCACACGGCTGGCTTGCGAGGGCTTGGCATTCGCGTTGGCGGAACGTACCT
>DATMUN010000679.1:0-2527 GCA_035563895.1 Occallatibacter sp.
CCCGCCGCTCTTGCAGAGGAAAGGTTGCCGCTGTCGCTGCCCAAGATGGAAGCAGTTGACCTGATTCCCTGCAGTTCAGACGTAAGCCGGCGGTCGCGGGGAAGCGGCGGCTAGGTGTGATCGGGCTCGGCTGGGTCGGGCAAGGATTCATGCAACAGGCGGCGCGTCTTGCTCAACGCTCGACGGCGGGCCTTGCCCTCCAGGCTCAGCGTCAGCTCCATGTGTTCCAAGAGCGTGAAGAAGCCGAAGTATTGCTGGCGGTAGATGATCACGCGGTCCCCATCGGGGAGCAGTCGGTGGCTGGTCGGCCAGGTGCGACGGTTCAGTTCCTCGTGGCCCTGACGTAGCAAGTGGACCTGCAGCAGGCTATAGGTCAGGCAGACGAACACCAATTGGCTGACCACCAAGCTCCATGCCGTCGATTGGAACCGGGTCAGGTCCCAGAAACACTTCACCTGCCGATGCCGCTCTTCGATATCGGTGCGGAGGCCGTATAGGTCGCGCACGCGAGGCGCCGACCAGTCCTCGTTGGTCGTGACCAACAACCAGCCGTCCTCATGACCGTCGGCGTAGATGTCGCGCGAGTACACGCCGGTCAGCGGCACCGGACAGTCCCACCAACTCGTCAGGCCAGGGAATCGAGCGATCAGGGTTCGTTCCCGAATGCGGCTCGGGTCGGGCGGTGACTCCTGGACACGTTCAGCTCGCTGGCGGGCCAGCGTCTGCTGGCGCATCTGTTCCCGTTTCTTCGCCGCGGGGTGGGGTGGCTGGCCATGCGACGCTCGGGTTGGATCCGGCAGCGGCGGACGATGCTTCGGCTCGTATTCCTCCCAGGTCGTGGGCAGCTTCATCAAGCCGCGAACGTCTTCTTGCAGATTCATGTCGCTACGGATGGGAATCACCGTGTCGATGCCGTGGTCCCGCTTCAGCCGGCCGATTTCCGGGCCGTTGATGAAGCCACGGTCTACCAGCAGCACCTTCATCACGCCGGAACCCACGGTGTCCAGGAAGGTGTTCAGGAGCGGCCAGAGCGCTGTCGCTTCCGATTCCTTCTCCCGCAACACCCGCACGCCGGCCACCACGAATCGCTCGCCAGCCGCGTCGCAGTGCAAGAGCAGCACCGCTTTGTAGCAGCGTCGCCAGCGGCAGCGAGCCCGCTGGGCCTTCGTCATCTCCTGTTCCTGTTTCTTGCTGACGGGATGGTTGTGCTCGTCGAAGAGCAACCGTTGCGAGCCCTCGTAACGAGGGTTGTCGGGCACGAACAGGTAGGTGCCGTCGGCAATGAACAGGCCATCGGCGTCGAACGCCCCGAGTTCCTTGTACACGGCGGCGACGTGGCGGTTGTACCACTCCTCGAGCGACTCCGGCTCGGTGTCGCGGGCCAGCTTGCGGAGGAAGTCCTGATCGCAGGGGGTCTGGCGGGGATAGAGGTTGCGGTCGTTGAAGCCCGCGCATTCGAGCGTGAGATTGCCGCTTTCGGGATCGACCTGGCGACGCGCGACCTCCGGGCCCAACGCATCGACCAGCCCGCCGGCGCGAACGATCAAGGGATAGCTGTGAAAGCTGTGCTGGCCGTGCAGCCGTAGCGTGAGTTGGCTGCAGACGTACATCCACAGCGGCACATGATGGCGATCCCGCGGCGACGGGTAGTGCTGCACCAGCCTGTCCACGACCTGCTGGCCGAAGAGGAATTGAAAGAACTTGGTTTCGGCGACGTCCGAGGCCAGTTCGACGTAATCGAAGTGACCCTCGCGAAACTCATCGATCACCCACGGCTTGTTGTTCTCGAATACGACGAGATCCATGGGTCAGCTCCTGCTGGAAGGACGCGGCTTTTTCAATGACGGGGACGCACACAATTTGCGGAACACGGCTTCGCCCTCTTGGACGCGGGCGGCCTCCAGAGCATCGACGAGTTTGAGCAACTGCCGTTGCCAGCGCACGAGCTGGGCGCGGGCCTGCCGACAGCGACGATAGTCAAGGGTCATCGATCGTAGGGATTCGAGTTGCTCGGGTGGGGGTGAGATGTTCCGCGGCCGTCCCTGGCCGCGATAGGACAGGACGGTGCTCTCATGGAGCTCACCGCGGTTGCAGTGGCAGTTGGGTTTGCCGCACTTTCGCCGCAGTGTGTAGAGCGAGCCGGGGAGGAGCGGTCCTCTTCCCAGGCACTCTTCCAGGAGCTGCGGGAGCTGATGCTGGACCGCGAGCAGTTGGGAGCGGAGCGAGCTGAGTTGTTGGTTCATGGATGGGGTCCCGGGGGTATCTGTAGGTCATTATTAATATATACCTACAGAGAGCGAGAAATGTTTGAGGTGCGGCCGGGAAAAAGGGAAAAAAGTCATCCCGAGTGGTGAAGGGGTAGGGAGAGAGGCGGGAGCGTCGTAGGATGCCTCAGGAGGGGCGGAGTGGGAAATCGCTAGGAAACGACGAGTTTTAGCCCGCACCGCGTCTTGCGGCGTCCTTGACCCCGGCGCCGCCCCGGCGGCTTACGTCTGAATTGCAGAGCCGATTCGGTCCAGCAACAGCC
>DATMUN010000680.1:0-2561 GCA_035563895.1 Occallatibacter sp.
TGCCGGGCCTGGAATTGTTCCGCCGGTCAAGCTCGCTGGTCGCGAATCCCACGTCGCAGGGAATCAGTGTCCGTGGGCTTGGATCCACTGCGGCAAGCCGTACGCTGGTGATGCAGGACGATGTGCCGCTGAACGATGCGCTGGGCGGTTGGATTCATTGGCAGGAGACGCCGGGGCTGGCGCTGGACGGTGTGGAACTGGTGCGTGGCGGCGTGAGCGATCTCTACGGCTCGAGCGCGATTGGCGGCGTGTTGAACCTGCGCACGGTGCGGCCCTCGCGTGACGCAGCAGAGTTGCGCACAAGCTACGGCAGCGAAGGCACGTATGACGAGACCGTTCTTGCGCAGGTGGTGCATGGCGGGTGGGGGCTGCTGGCTGCAGGTGGTGCTCTGGGAACTGATGGCTACATTCAGCAGGCGCCGTGGCAGCGCGGGCCGGTGGATATAGCATCCAACGTGCACAGTCAGAACGGGTTGGTGCTGAGTGATCGCAAAGCTGGCGCGCTGCGGGTGTTTGCGCGGGTGAGCGTAATGAACGAAGCGCGCGGTAATGGAACTTCACTGCAGACGAACGGAACGCGGCTGTGGCGTTATGCGAGCGGCGGCGACTGGAGCGATGCGCGCGGGAACTCGGCTGCGCTGCGCGTCTACGGCGCGACTGAACACTACCGGCAGAGGTTCACGAGCATCTCGAACACGCCGCAGGTCAGCGATCCTACGTGCACCTATCGCTGCGGAGAGACGCTGACACGCCGGACCCTGGCGCCGCTGAATGAGTGGGGTGCGGCGGCGCACGCGATGTGGGCGCACGCGGCCGGAGCAGCGCTGCTTGCAGGCGCGGATGTGCATGACGTGCGTGTGTGGGATAGCGAACAGACGTATGGCAGCACTGCGCAATTGACGCAGTTGAGCGATCATCAGCGTGATGCCGGCGCCTACGCGCAGGTGCTGTGGATACGCGGCGGATGGACGATGACGGCGTCGGCACGCGTGGATTGGTATGCGAACTACGATGGCAGCCTGCGCGTGTGGAATGGGACGGACTGGGCGTCGGCTGCGACGCAGCCGGTGCAAAGCGACGAGCAGCTCTTCGATCCGCGCATCGGTGTGGCGCGCAAGGTGAGCTCGCACTGGGCTGTGTCGTCGTCGGCGTTCCGTGCATTTCGTGCACCCACGCCGAGCGAGCTTTATCGCTCTACGCAGGTGGGAAACAAGCTGACGCTGCCGAATAGCGCACTCGCAAGCGAGCGCGCGACTGGCTGGGAGGCGGGTATGGCGTACCAGAGCCATTGGGCAATGCTGCGTGCCAGCACGTTTCTAACGCAGGTGAACCGACCGATCGTGGCGGTGACGACGAATGCGAACTCATCACCGATCCTGCTGAAGCGTGAGAATCTGGGCCAGATTGAGAGCCGCGGTTTTGCAGTGGATTTTGAAAGCGTGCCGCGGAGCTGGCTGCGTTTGGATGGTGGCTACCAATACGCGCATGCAACGGTGACGCGCGGCCCGGTGGACGTGGGCAATTGGATTCCGGCAGTGGCGCGTAATATGGCTACGCTCAACCTGCGCGCGGAGCGGAGCGCATGGGGAAAGCTGAGCGTGCAGACGCGCATGAGTGGACGCCAGTATGACGACGATGCCAACGCATACCTGTTGCACGGATACTTTCGGGTTGATGCGTACGCTGCACGTGCGATGAATGCGCACGTCGAATTTTTCGCAGCGAGCGAAAATCTCTTCGGCCGCAGCATAGAAGTGGCCAAGACGCCTTCGACCACCCTTGGAGCGCCACGCACGGTGCGCTGTGGAGTGTGGTTGTGCATCGGCCGTGCCCGGTAGAATCAAGTGGTGAGCCTCAAGTTCAATGTGATTCAGGAAAGCGCGGACGGCGGACGGCGTGCACAGATCGATCTGCCACATCAGGTGGTGGAGACGCCGGTCTTCATGCCGGTGGGTACGGCAGGGTCGGTGAAAGCAGTGCCTCAGGACGTAGTCGAGTCGATCGGCGCGCAGATCATTCTGGGCAACACGTATCATCTTTATCTGCGGCCTGGGCATGAGGCGATTCGGCGCATGGGCGGGCTGCACAAGTTCATCAGCTGGCCGCGCGCAATGCTGACCGACTCGGGAGGCTTTCAGGTCTACAGCCTTTCGGAGCTGCGCAAGGTGACGGACGAAGGCGTGCGCTTTCGTTCGCATCTGGACGGCTCGAGCCATTTCTTCACGCCTGAGCACTCGATGGACGTGCAGATTGCACTCGGCGCAGACATTGCAATGACCTTTGACGAATGTACGGAGTATCCGGCAACGCGGGAGCGCGCGCAGGAGAGCTTGCGGCTGACGATGGCCTGGGCGCGGCGCTCGCTCGATCACTTTCGCGCGCATCGGCACGAGGTGCCGTGGCATGAAGAACTGGGCGGGCGCACGCAGAGTCTCTTTGGCATTGTGCAGGGCGGCGTGTACGCGGACCTGCGGAGAGAGAGTGCGCAGCGGCTGGTGGAGATGAACTTTGACGGCTACGCGATCGGCGGGCTGAGCGTGGGCGAACCACGTGAGGCCACA
>DATMUN010000681.1:0-2848 GCA_035563895.1 Occallatibacter sp.
CGTCCGCGCAGAAGTCGCCAGCATTCTCGGTGCAGACGTTGCCGCCAAGATGCGCATCCTCTACGGCGGCTCGGTCAAGCCCGACAACGCCACCGCACTGCTCGGCCAGGAAGAGATCGACGGAGCCCTCGTGGGCGGCGCCAGCCTCAAGCCCGACTCTTTCGAGAAGATTGCGAAGTACTAATTCTGCGCACCACGAAACACGAAGGCCGCGAGCAAACGCTCGCGGCCTTTTGTTGTGCTCGTTGCCGTCCTACTGCAACGGATCTGCGGGCAGCTCCCAACCTTCGTGCTGGCCTTTGTTCTGCTCGCGCAGCCAGTCGAGCAGCGGTTGGAAGTATTCGACGATGGCCGAAGCGTCCGCCTTGTCCGAGCCGGTGATGGCTTTCAGCGCTTCAGGCCACGGCTTGGAGCGGCCCAGTTCGAGCATCGCATTCAACTTTGCGCCTGCGGCCTTTGAGCCGTAGACAGAGCAGCGATTGAGCGGGCCGGTGTAACCAGATGCCTGGCACATGGCGCGATAGAACTGGAACTGGTAGACGCGCGCGAGGAAGTAGCGCATATAGGGCACGTTGCCGGGGATGTGATACTTCGCGCCGGGATCGAAGTCCGCCTCGGTGCGTGCAACCGGCGGAGCAACGCCCTGATACTTCTCGCGCAGCTTCCACCACGCGCTTTCGTAGTGCTCGGGCGTCACCTCACCGGAGTAGACCTCCCAGCGCCACTTGTCGATGAGCAGGCCGAACGGCAGGAAGGCGATCTTATCGAGCGCGGTGTGCAGCAGCAGCGGAATGTCCGCGCTCGGTGGCGGTACTTGGTCGATCAAGCCAAGCTGTTTGAGATAGCTGGGCGTCACGTTCAGCGCGATGGCGTCACCAATAGCCTCGTGGAAGCCGTCGTTGGCGCCGTCGCGGAAGGCTGGTGACTGATGGCGGTAGGCCATCTGGTAGTAGTTGTGGCCCAGCTCGTGATGCACGACGACGAAATCGTCCGCCGTGGGCTGAAAGCAGGCCTTAATGCGCACATCCAGCTCGTTGTCGATATCCCACGCGCTGGCGTGGCAAACTACGTCGCGATCGCGCGGATGCGACAGCATAGAGCGCTTCCAGAATGTGTCGGGCAGCGGCACAAAGCCGAGCGAGGTGTAGAAGCCTTCGCCATAGCGCACGAGCTGCGGCGCGGTGGTGCCGCGCGCCTTGAGGATTGCACCGAGATCGTAAGGCAGCGGGCTCGCAGGCGGCGCAACAACGTCATAGACGTTGCCCCACTCCTGCGCCCACATATTGCCCAGCAGGTGGGCTGGAATCATGCCATCGGGGCGCCGCGCAGCGTCGCCGTATTTCTCGATGAGCTTGCGACGAACATAGGTGTGCAGTTCGCGATAGAGCGGCTCAACCTGCGTCCATAGGCGCTCGACCTCGCCCTGGAATTGGTCGGGCGTCATGTCGTACTGCGAGCGCCACAGGGCTCCAGTGTCGGCGAAGCCGAGCTCGCGCGAGCCCTTGTTCGAGAGCTCCGCGAGGCGGGCATAGTCAGCGCGCATGGGCTTGCCGACGGCGTGCCAGCCTGCCCAATAGCGAGCAAGCTCCTGTGGATCGCGGCTCACAGCCATCTTCACGTCGAGGTCGTCAATGCCGAGACAGTGCGACTGATCGGCATCGGGACAGTAGCGGCCTCTGCCGTAGGCTGCATCGAGTTGGGCCGCCTTCTGCGTGGCCTCCTCGCGCAGAGTCGGATCAGATGGCGCCGGCAATCCGATGCTGAGCTTGAGCAGCCGGAACTTGCGAGCTACGTCTTGCGGCAATTGGAGACCGTCGAACTTCTTTGCCTCGTTGATCAGTTCGGTCTGGCGCGCGATGACCTTGTCATTGGCAGCTGCATTAAGGAGGATCGTGTCGTCTGTGATATAAGTCTGCTGCACCCACTGCGCGCGGGCAGAGGCGACGTTGAGCGCGTTGAGCTCCTGCTCAGCCTGCTGGATGAACCGGGTTGCATCGGCCACCGTTAGCTGCTGCGCAAAGAGTTGAGTGCCTGCCAGAACAATAGTCCCGAAAACGAGAATGGAAGAAAGTTTGCGAATCATGGCAGAAGGAGTATAGCCGCTGGCAGCTCCAACTCGATAACGCGCCGAGACGATAGCATGTATGCATGGCTGCTACCGCTAGCGAGAAGAAGGCCGGGAGAACCGATCGAGGAGCGCAACCAGCTGAGACAGCTGCGCCACCGACAGTCTCGCCGCTCTGGCTGCTCGGCATGGGCACGCTGGTGCTGGCCGGTGCTGCGCTCTGCGTATGGGGCGCGCTCTGCCTCATGTTCTGGCAGGGCGCATGGCAACTGCTCTACCACCCTGCGAAGGAAATCGCGCACACGCCTGCCAGCATTGGCATCGCGTACAACGACGTGGCCTTCGCGACTACTGAGGACGGCGTGCCGCGCCTCACCGGCTGGTGGGTTCCCGCAGCAAACTCCTCGCGCATCACCGCACTCTACCTGCACGCGGCTGATGGCAACATCGGCAATACGGTGGATGCTGTCGCGCGCATGCACGCCGCCAACCTGAACGTGCTGGTCTTCGACTACCGCGGCTATGGGCAAAGCCAGCGCGCGCATCCCAGCGAGGCACGCTGGCGGCAAGACGCCGACTGGGCGCTGAACTATCTCACCGGCACGCGCCACGTAGCGCCAGGAGCCATCGTTCTTGTTGGCCACGGCCTGGGCGCAAACCTCGCGCTCGATATGGCCGCGCAGCATCCTGAGCTCGCAGGTGTGGTCATCGAGCGGCTGCTCGACGAGCCGGAGAAGGTGATCTTCAACGATCCGCGCGCACGGCTGGTGCCTGCGCACTCAC
>DATMUN010000682.1:0-5503 GCA_035563895.1 Occallatibacter sp.
AGAAGCCGAGGCGCTTTTCGGCGAGGAAGTTCTGCCAGTCGTAGCGGATGCCGGGCGTGATGGCGAAGTGGTCGGTAATCTTCCACTGGTCCTGGATGAAGGCGCCCATCTCCTGCTGGTGGTAGATGAAGTGCGTGTCGCCGGAGTTCTGCGAGAAGGCTGAGGGGAGATTGTTGGAGTAGTTGTCGAGCGCGGAGGCGAGCACGGTGACGCCGTCGGAGGCGAGCGTGGGGCTGAAGGTGTAGGTGCCGAGAGCGTTGGTGTTGTCGTCGTAGGCGCGGCGGCTGATGTGCGGAATGCCGATTCCTGCCTTCACGAGATGGCGGCCGCGGGTCCACGTCACCATGTCGAAGAGGCGGAAGTTGTTTTCGGTGCTGAGGCTGTCATTCTGCGCGGAACCGCCGGAGAACTCGCCGGAGACGTTGACGTGCGGTGCCTCGACGGCGTTGTTGTGGCTGTTCCAATCATGCTCGGCGATGACGGTGAGCTGGTTGAGCAGTACGGGCGACAGCGTCGAGTCCAGATGGATCTTGGCATCGTCTTCGCGATACTCGGCACCATAGCCGGCTTCGGCCAGCGTTTGGCCGCCGACGCCCTGATTCTGGCCGGTCCAGTCTTCATAGCTGTACTCGGCGTAGGCGGAGTGGCGCTCGCCAAACTGGCGCGCGGCGCGAATGCTGAACTCGGTGTCGCGCGTGGGCGAAGGCACGTTGGCGCTGAACGCGCCGGTGGGGATGGTGGCGCTTACGACGGAGTCGCGGTCTTCTTCAGCACGATTGAAGCTGACGAGGAAGCTGCTCTTGGAGATGTAGCGGATGGGGCCGGTGGCGCTGCCCTCGTAGATGCGGCGCTGCTCAAAGGGCTTGGAGGGGGCAAGCGCGTTCTGCGCGTTCATGGCCGAGTCGCGAAACTGGAAGTTGAACTGGCCGTGGTAGTGGTCGGCGGCGGACTTGGTGATGATCTCCATCTGGCCGCGGCCGGGCCAGTAGTACTGCGCGGAGTAGGGGTCCTGGTTGATGCGGACCTCTTGCACGGCGGAGGCGGAGACGGTGGCGCGGTTGGCCTCTGCGCCGTCGACGATGAGCCCGGAGCCGCCGGTGGCGGTGGCGCTGTCATCGAGGAACGCGCTCATGGCCGATGCGTAGTCATTGTCGAAGATGGGCAACTGCTTGAGCTCGCCTGCTGTCATCACGGAGGAGTCGTGATTGTCGTCGGGCGCGGTGAGGTCTTCGCTGCTGTCGGCATTTACGTGCACGTTGGTGGCGAGGCTGGCGATGGGCAGAACGATGTGGAGCGGTGCGGCGAGCGCGGGCGCAGGCACCACCACGGGATTGCGCACGGTGTCGAAGCCGGGGTCGGAGACGACCAGCGTGTAGTTGCCGTTGCGGGGCACGGCGATCTGGAAGCTGCCGTCATCGCCTGAGTGTGCTGAACCGGCGACGGCGCCGCTCGCGTCGACGACGTCGATCTCCGCGCCGGGAATGATGGCGCCGGAGGGGTCGGCAACAACGCCGTGCAGCGAGGAGGCGGGAAGAGAAGCGGTGGAGGCGGGTTTATCTGCGAGCGCAAGAGGGGCGGCAGACAGCAGCAGGAGCAAGGCAAGAAAGCGCATGGTGCAAAATCTCCAAAAGAGTGCAGCGCTGAAAGAGTGAAACCTCTTTACTGTGCGAGGGACTTCACCCAATAGACGATGGCGGAATGCATACAGACGCAACGAAGTGCAGGGTCCTGTTTGCAGGTCTCAAAGTTGGAGTAACTCGAATCTGGAGGGCCTTGCAGACCTGTGCGTCGAGCGCGCGTTCCTCGCACAGCTAAATTTTCTCAGCCTCAAGAGCCACTGTCCACTCAGACGGGGAATCGAGCAAAATGTCAGGCTGGGCGGCTTGAAAACTTGCCGGGGCGAATCCGAAGGTGCATCCGATAGACCAGGCTCCGGCATTGCGCGCGGTGTCCACGTCCACGCGGCTGTCGCCGATCATCACGGTTTCCTCGGGCCGCGCGCTGGCCTCCTGCATCAACGCGAAGAGCCCCTCGGGGTCGGGCTTTTTTGAGGAGAAGCTGTTGCCGCCGTAGATGTTAAGGAAGTAGGGCGCCATGCCGAGGGCTGCGCAGATATCGCGTGCGGGGCGGACGGGCTTGTTGGTGAGCACGGCCATGGCGCGTGCGGCAACACCGGACTGGTCGTGGACTGCGCGCAGGGCGGCCAGTGCTTCGAGCACGCCGTCGTAGGCGTAGGTGTAGTCGAGTTTGTGGTCGTGATAATGCTTGATGAAAAACGCGTAGGCGCTGGCGAGCAGTTCGTCGCCGGGTTCTACGCCGTCGTCTGCGCGCAGTGCGCGGCGGACGAGCATCTGTGCGCCGTTGCCGATGAAGCTGGCTACCTGCGCGTCAGGCAGTGTGGGCCTGTCGAATGCCGTGAGCATGGCGTTCACGCTGTTGCATAGGTCCTGCGCGGAGTCGATGAGGGTGCCGTCGAGATCGAAGACGAGCAGCTTGAGGGAAGCGACGGGGATCGGGCGGAAGACACGAACCATATCTCAAGTTTAACGGGCGTGCGCGGATGGAGCCCGCGCGCATGCGATTAGCATGGCAGGAAGAGGAGTGTGTCGTTGAATCGCAGATTTACTTTTACTTTGCTTCTGTTGGCGGCTCTGTGTGGAGCGGCTCCGATGTGCGCGCAACACGTCGCGCCGCTTGCGCCGGGCGAGCGCTTGCAAAATCTCGACAAGTTCAAGCAGAGGCTTGAGCAGTATCACGCATGCACGTGCGCCTGCGGCTGCTATGCGCGCGATCTCGATCGGCAGGCGGATCGCACTATCGCGTATCTGCGGAACCGAGCGATGCACAACCCACGGCATCAGAGGCTGGCGCTGGTTCTCGATATCGACGAAACAACGCTCTCGAACTACGACGAGATGCAGAAGGCTGGTTTTGCGTATGACCCGAAGACATGGGATGCGTGGGTGGCGAGCGAACAGGCTCCGGCGATTGCTGGCACGCTGCGGCTGTTTCACGAGGCGCAGAAGCTTGGCGTGAGCGTCTTCTTTCTGACTGGGCGGCCTGACACGCAGCGCGCGGCAACGGAGCAGAATCTGCGCGCGCAGGGATTCGACGGCTTCGCGAAGCTGTTGATGCGCGAGCCCACTGAGCTGAAGACGGCGACGATTGCGTTCAAGTCCGGGCAGCGAGCGCAGATTGTGGGGGAGGGGTACACGTTGGCCGTGAGCGTGGGCGACCAGTGGAGCGATCTGCGTGGAACTCCGCAGGCTGAGTACTCGGTAAAGTATCCGAATCCCTATTACTTCATTCCATAGAGCGCGAACATTTGTTCAGACGCAAAAAGGCAGGCGGAGCCTTCCCAGGTGACTCCGCCTGAGGAACAAACTTGAACTTTGTATAGGCTCTAGTGAATGCGAATGTTGCCCGAGCCGGTTTCGATGCGAACTGTTGGGCCGCCGCCGTTCACCTTGCCGGTTACGTGGTGGCGAGAGATGTTGCCCTGCACCGACATTTCGTGATCGAGATGGACGTCGCCGGAGCCGGTGGAGGCATCGAGCGTAAAGCCTTCATGGCCGGGCGAGAACTCAACGCTGCCCGAGCCTGTGCCGAGCTTCCAGTCCATATCTGGTGTGCCTGTGACCTTGATATCGCCTGAGCCTGTTCCGGCGTGCAGGCCACCGTGCAGGTTGCGAAGCTCAACGTTGCCCGAGCCGGTTTGTGCGCGGACATCACCCTGGCCGGTTTGCTCTGCGTAGATGCTGCCCGAGCCGGTGTTCGCGGTGAAGCCGTTGTGCAGGCCGGTGGCGCGAATGTCGCCGGAGCCGGTGGAGAGCTTGGCGTTGTCGCCCACGCCGTCGATGGTGATGTTGCCGGAGCCGGAGCCAGCCTCAAGGAAGGAGTTGGCGGGCGCCTGAATATCGTAGTCGATGCTGATGTTGCGCAGGTTTTCGTGATGACCGCCGATGCGGATGATGTTGCCGGTCTGCTCGATGGGCGGATGCGCGGCGACCTCGCGAACGCGGGCTTCGGCATCTGCGCCCCAGTTGGACTTCACATGGCCGAAGATGTGCACCTGATTGTCGGAGCCGCGCGTGAGGTGGATGTTGCCGGAGCCGGTGGAGACGTTCAGCTCCACGTGGCCGTTCACAGTCAACGTGCGTTCAAAGGTGGCTTCAGAGGCGAGCGCTGGAAGACTTGCGAGTGCAAGCACGGCTGCCGCTGTCAGCAGAAATCGTTTCATGACTAATCCTCGTTGGTGGTTAGAGGTTCATGCGAGAGAAACAGAAGATTCCACTGCATTGAGTAGTTGCATGCGGCGTGCCAAAACCTGCCGAAGCTGTAACGTGTGTCGAATCTGCATTCGTGCAGTTGGCAAGGCAAGAGCGCAGTGGATTGGCTTGTCCATTTTCGAACACTCGTGTGCGGCGGAGAACAGTCGGCAGCTTGCGCCGCATTATTGCTGCAGGATGACCTGATCGCCTTCCTTGATTCCGCTGACGATCTCAGTTACTGAGCCGTTGGAGAGCCCGACCTTGACGGCCACCTTGCGGGAGCCGTCTTTCTGGCTGGCATCGGGCACGCTGACGAATGCGTTCTTCTGGTTGTCGTAGGAGACTGCGTTTTCAGGAACGGTGAGTACGGCCTTGTGCTCATCGAGCAGGATCTCGGCGTTGGCGGTCATGTTGGCTTTCAGTTCGCCGCCGGCGTTGTCGATGCTCACGCGCACTTCAAACGTGGTGACGTTGTCCTTCTCCACGCCGAGCGGCGCGATCTTGGTGACCTTGCCGATGAAGACGCGGTCGCGGAAGCTCTCGACCTTGATGCGCGCGGGCTGGCCCATGTAGACGTGGGCGATGTCGGCCTCATCTACCTTGCCCTGCACGTAGACCTGCGACGTGTCGCCCTCGGTCATGACGAGCGTGGCTGTGGAGCCGAGTACGAGAATCGAGCTGACGGCGTCGCCGATCTCAACGTCGCGCGAGAGAACAAGGCCGTCCATGGGCGCGACGATGGTGGTGTAGCCCAGCTGCTCTTCATATTGGCTGAGGCTGGCCTTGCTCTGGAGGACCTGGGCGCGGGCCTGCTTCAGCTTGGCTGAGTCTACAAGGATCTGCGCCCTGGCCGCGTCGCGCTTGTTTAGCTCGGCGAGGTAGGTGCGATTGGCGTCGTCGAGAGCCTGGCGGCTGACTACGCCTTCCTTCTGCATGGCTAGGTTGCGGTCGAGGGTGGCCTTGTACATGGGCAGATCCGGCGCGGCGGCGTTCACCTTGTCCTGCTCGATGTTGGCTTCGTAAGTGGCTACGTTGGCCTCGGCCGCCGCGAGCTGTGCGCGCTGTGCCTCGACCTGCGCGCGAATCTCCTGCTGGTCGAGCTCGGCGAGCGGCTGGCCCTTCTTCACGCGGTAGTTGATGTCGACGAAGAGTTTCTCGACGATGCCGGAGGCCTTGGACTTAACCTCCACCTTGGTGATGGGCTGGATTTTGCCGGTGGCGACGACGGAGCG
>DATMUN010000683.1:0-10798 GCA_035563895.1 Occallatibacter sp.
CCGCAAGAGATCACTGCCCATCGCGGCGCCACACGCGCCAGAAACTCCGGCGTCGTCGACGATGCACTGCCGTGATGCCCCACCTTCAGCAGCGTGCTCGCAAGGTCCGGCTCCGCCAGCATCGCTTGTTCAATCGGAGCCTCAGCATCGCCTTCAAACAGCGCAGAGGTCTCACCGTACGCCACACGCAGCACCAGCGAGTCGTTATTCGCGGGCTCTGCCCCCGGCACGTAGTTCGCGAGCGGCGCCATCACCCGCACCTGCGCCGAGCCCAGCGCCAGCCCATCACCCGCGCGCAGCGCACGCACACGCACGCCCAGTCCACGCGCCTCATCGAGCAGTTGCTCATACGCCGCAACCGGCGGATTGTTTCCCACCCACAGCTCGCGCGGATGGAAGTTGCGCAGCACCGCCGGCAGTCCGCCCATGTGGTCGGAGTGCGCGTGCGTCAGCGCCACCACATCCAGCCGCCGGATACCCCGCGCCCACAGCGCCGGAGAAACAACCTCTTCACCGATGTCGAACTCCTGCGCAGTCTGCCTCGGCCCACCGCCAAATCCGCCTCCGTCGATCAGCATCGTGGTTCCATCGCTCGCGATCACCAGCAGCGAGTCGCCCTGCCCCACATCCAGCGCCTCCACCAGCAGCGCGTCTTTCGGGTGCTCCACAGGCCGCGGCCAAACCACAGCCGCCGCTCCTGCCGCCAGCGCCGCACACGCCAACACCCTCTGCCAACGCCCGCCACGCGCCAGCACCGTTGCTGCCGCCAGCAGCGCCACAAACAGCAGAGACTGCCACACGAGCGGTGTCGGCACGCGAAGATCACCCAGCCGTAGCGCGCCGAAGAAGTGCACCATTCCAGTTCCAGCATGCAGAAGCGCAGCCGTAATCGCGCCGGGGATCACCGCCAGCCACGGCCATGCAGCAGTGGCCAACGTCGTCAGCGCCGCAGGCATCAGAATCGTGAGCAGCGGCACGATCAGCAGGTTCACCGGCAGCGCAAACACCGTAACGCGATGGAAGTAGAGAGCCATCGGCAGTGTCATCGCCAGCTCCACCATGCACGCAACCGCCACCAGTTCCACGCAGCGCAGCAAAAAGCGCACCGTTGCCGGGAACAAGCGCCAACCAGCGCCGCGCCACAGCACACGTTCCAGCCGCTCCGCAAACATGCGCAGAATCACGCGAAACTCCGCCAGCTCCGGCGGCAGAGCCATGTCAATCGCCACCAGCCGCAGATCGCGCGTGGCCTGCAAATACGGTCGCACCGTCTTCTCCAGCAGCGGAGCCGCCACACCAGCAATCGCCACCACCGCCAGCAGCGTCATCTGCAATCCAGAATCGAACAGTGCACGCGGGCTCACCGCCAGCAGGCAGAGCGCAGCAAATCCAATCGTGTTCAGCGCGCTTCGTTCGCGATACAAGAGCCGCCCCAGCATGAAGAGGCTCACCATCAGGAACGAGCGCTGCACAGGCGCGGCAAAACCGGTGAAGACGGCGTATGCGAACGATGCCGTGAGCGTGGCAAGCGTTGCCGGGACGCGCGGTAGTCGCACTCTGCGCGCAATCCAGAACAGGCACCCAGCCACGATCGCCAAATGCAGTCCCGAAACCACCAGCATGTGGAAAGAGCCGGTCTGCTCAAATCCCGCGCGCAATGTGTGCGTCAGATACGTGCGATCGCCGGCCGTCATCGCCGCCAGCATCGCCGCATCGTCTGCATTGAGTCGCAGCGCCGGGGGCAGCCAGTCCATTGCCTGCGGCAGCGCCTGTAGCCGCGCGCTCGCCGCATGCTGCCACGCGGCCACTCGGCACGGCCAATACCGCCCCTCCGTCGCACCAAGCCGCTCCACAGCCTCCGCGTCCACTGGGGCTGAAGTCGTCACCCCATGGCCCAGCAGATAGTCCACACGGCTCCACGCGCCAGCATCGCGATACACCTGTGGCGGCAGCAGCCGCACCACCGCACTGATCTTTTCGCCACAGTGAAACGCATCAGCCGCGTGTCCCTGCGGCCAACGCACCGTCAGCCGCACAGCGCCGTCAGCGGGCCGCTGCTCATCCACCGTGTCGCTTACAAACTCAAGATCCGCAACGTTCACATCGACACGCTGTGTCTGCGTAGCAGTATCCGGCTCATCCGCATTCGGCAACGTTTCAGAGCGCACAGCCCCAGTGGAGACAACCGTTCCGTCGAGCGTGCGCAGCAGCCCATCCGAGAGTGCTGCAATCTTCGGAGAAGCCACAGGTTGTGGCTCCATCTCTGCGCACCACGCACCCAGCAGAAACCACACCGCCGCCAGCGGAACCCAAAGCACGCGCTGTGCCCTGAACGCAGCTAGGCAACACACCGCTGCAGCCAACGCCGCCGCAATGAGCACATAACCAGGCCGCAGCCACATCCAGCGCGCAGCCACAATCCCCAGCGCGAAGATCCACGCCGCGTGAAAGAGCGGCATCATGCTGGCATGCGCGAACGGCCGCAAACGTTCAACAAGCCCTCGTCGCTGCTCGCTCTGCGGTTTAGTCGTCATGCCTACGCCGTCGCCTCAACAGGTCAGCCCTTCAGGCGCGCTTCAGTTGAACCACCGTCTCCAGATGAAACGTCTGCGGAAACAGATCCACCAGCGTCACTGCGTGCAGCCGGTAGCCGTTCTTGAGCAACACGCTCAGATCGCGCGCCAGCGTCGCCGGATCGCACGACACATACACCACATCCGCCGGTGCAACTTCGACAAGTTGGCTCACAACCTCAGCCCCAAGCCCGTTCCGCGGCGGATCGACAACAACAAAGTCCGGTCGTGCATCGCCATGATTGCGCCGCAGAAAATCGAGCGTCGCAGCACGTACCGGCGTGCTGCGCGTGAACTTTAGATTCGCCGCCAGCGCCTGCGTTGACGCACCGGCAGACTCAACCGCCACCACTCGCTCGAATCCCGCCGTTAGCTGCCGCGCAAACAAACCCACGCCCGCAAACAAGTCCCACGCAAGCCGCCCCGCATAGCCTGCCGTCACCTGTTGCACAAACCTGTCGATCAGGAACCGGTTCACCTGGAAGAACGCGCCATGGTCAACGCGATACGCAAACCCAGCCGCGTCGTACGTTAGCGACGTTTCACCCCAGCGCGCAACCGCATGCGGCATTGCGTTGCCCCGAGCCGCAACCAGCAGATCAATGCCTTTGAGCGCAGGCACGCGGGCCGCCATCTCGTGCCCAAGCGTGTTCACATCCAGCTTCGGCGCACGCGCAAACACGGCACTCATCAGCAGCGCTGTCTCATCCGCATTGCAGAACAGAGTCACTTCCGTCGGTTTCTGTTTCCAGGCCTGCGCGCACTCCGCAAAGATCGCAGCCGCTTCCATCAGCACAGGCGCAGCAATCGGGCACTCCGTGATCGGCACAACGTTATGCGAACGGCGCCCGCGATATCCAAGCCGCCCCTGCGCATCAAACGTCAACCGTATGCGATTGCGATAACCCCACGGTGCGCCTGCGAGAACGCCAATCTCGTCCTCCACTCGCACCCCGCCGCGCTCCAGCGCCTCGCGCAGAATCGCACGTTTGAACTCGATCTGTGTCGCCTCATCCGTGTGCTGATACTGGCACCCGCCGCACGTTCCAAAGTGCGCGCAGCGCGGCATCACGCGGCAGCTCGCCGCTTCTTCAATTCTTTCGATCTCAGCATTCGCGTAGCCGCTCTTCTCGCCCACCACGCGCACCCGCGCCGCCTCGCCTGGCAGAGCCAGCGGCACAAATATCGCCTTGCCTTCTGCACGCGCCAGAAAATCCCCGCCGTAGACGGGCTTCTCAATGCGAACGAATTGATCGGAGCGGTCGTTCATTGCTGGCTCATGTAGAAGAGGCTCAAGCGCGGCAGCCCGTAGTGAACGAGCAGTTGCTTGGTCACAAACTGATGTTCCACCTGCCGCAGCTGCACAGCGCCCATACGGCTGCGATACGGTGCAAGCTCACGCGCTGCATGGTCCTTCAGCTTCACCAGCAGGTCTTCCGGAGCCGCAGCCGTAAGCGCGGCGAAGAGCTTCTCTTCCAGCACCGTAAGCGTGCGCTCCAGCGTCTCCATGTCAAACTTGCCGCTGCCAGCTTCCGTAGTGCCACGGACTTCCTGCGCTAGCTCACGCAGCCGCGCCGCTGTTGCAGCACATGCCTGCGGAGCAATCGCCGCAGCCACCAGCGCACCCGCCGCAGCCTCCAGATGAGCTGCAACGCGCTCATGCTCAAAGCCGGAGTCGCGTTCTTCCTTCGCTTCGTTCGTCTGCGCGGTGCCAGTCGACGCCTCGCGCAGTTCTTCGGCTGCGTCCATCACCGCCTGCGCACACCACGCCAGCCCGTTCACGCGCCGCATGTGCCCGCGTTTCTGGCGCGCCTCATATTTGTCGAAAGCATCGTCAATGCCGCGCAGCACCGCTTCAAGCGGAATGCCTGCATCGCGCCACGTCTCAATCAACGCCCAGTCCAGCGTGGAAAGCAGCAACAGCGCACCGCGGCGCTGCTGAAAGCGCTCTTCAATCTCAGTGAAGTAGTTGAAATAGTTGCTGCGCACGGGCCCTTCTAACGGGTGCGACCACGCGGCCGTGCAGCGCGGTTGCGCTCAAAGATCAAACGCAGCCCCTCGAGCGTGAGCATGTCGTCAATCTCGTTGATGTAGCGCGAGTCCGGCGAGATCTGCCGCGCCAGCCCACCCGTGGCAATAATGCGCGGCTGTGTGCCCAACTCATTCGCCATGCGCTCCAGGATTCCATCCACCAGCCCGATGTACCCGTAGTAGAGGCCGCTCTGCAGATGCGTCACCGTGTTCGTGCCAATCACCTTCGGCGGCCGTTTCACGTCGATGCGCCCCAGCCGAGCTGCGCGTGAAAACAGCGCATCCGCGCTGATGCCAAGTCCCGGCGCGATCGACCCGCCCAGGTACTCGCCTTTCGCTGAAACCACATCGAACGTAGTCGCCGTTCCGAAATCCACAATAATGCACGGCCCACCGTAGTGCTCAAAGGCCGCAATCGCATTCACCAGCCGGTCCGCGCCAAGCTCAGCGGGATTATCGACCAGCACCGGCATTCCCGTCTTGATGCCGGGCTCGACGAACAACGGCTCAAGATGAAAGTACTTCTCGCACACCTGCCGCAGCGTAGAGTCCACCGGCGGAACCACGGACGAGATGATGATGTGCTTTACCGCACTCGGCGAAAGCCCATGCATCTCGAACAGGTTCACAAAGAAGACGCCGAATTCATCCACCGTCTGCGCGCGATGCGTGGAGATGCGCCAGTCAGCCCTGAGCTTCGCAGGCTGTCCATTCTGTACCTGCTCAGCATCCAGCGCATAAAGGCCCAGCACCGTGTTCGTGTTGCCGACGTCGATTGCCAATAGCATCGTTCGTTATCCTGCCTTTGCCTCGCGTATTCCCCCGGTCCGAACCGTTACGATTCCGCTGACCGTCTCTATCAACAGAAATCCCTGCTCATCGAGGCCTGCCGTGGTGCCCACGCACGCCTGCGGCCCGTGCACCTCTACGCGGCGTCCGCGCACCCAGCTTGATGCTGCGCAGAGACGCGCTGGGATCCTCACGCCTGCGTCGTTCGCGAGCGTTGCAACTGCCTCTCGCTCCAGCGATTTTAGCAGGGCCACAAGCAGCGCCTCGCGGCCCACGCGCCGCCCCGCCGCAATATCCAGCGATGTTGCAGGCGTAGCCAGGCCGGAATCAAACTCACTCTGATGCACGTTGATCCCAATTCCAACTACCGCATACTCGAGTATGTTCCCTGCAAGGCGCGACTCCACAAGAATCCCGCCTGTTTTTCGCTCGCCCAGCAACACATCATTCGGCCAACGCAGATCCGCCGCCAGACCGCTCACAGCGCGAATCGCATCCGTCGCGGCCAGCCCTGCCGCCAGCGGCAACAGCTGCAGCCGCTCTGCTGCGAGCGGCAATCGCAACAGCACGCTGACGTATAACCCCATGCCCGCATCGGACTGCCAGCGATGATCCCCTCGTCCGCGGCCCGCACTCTGAGCATCAGCAAAAAACACTGCGCCATGCTGAGCGCCCTCGCGCGCCGCCTCCAGCGCATCTGTATTGGTCGATCCCGTCACAGCGGTAAAGTGCAGCTTGCCTGCGAACGCTGTGCCTTCGAGTGCGGCCTCAATCGCCGCTATGTCATACATGCTCAGCTCGGCTCCGCCACAATGCGCAGCGAAATATCCGCGGCTTTCGCAGAATGGGTCAACGCGCCCACGCTGATGAAGTCCACTCCAGTCTCCGCATACGAGCGCACATTCTCCAGCACAATGCCGCCCGAGGCCTCAATCGGAATCCACTGCTTCTCCTGCCGAATGCGATCGACAGAGTTGCGCACGTCGGCAGGCGTCATGTTGTCGAGCAGGATCGCTTCAGCGCCGCACTCCAGCGCGTCATCGAGTTCCTGCCGTGTGCGGACCTCCACCTGCACACGCTGCCCCTTCCTGCGTCGCTCCAGTGCATGCGTAACCGCGGCACGAACTCCGCCGCCTAGGGAGATGTGGTTGTTCTTGATCAAGACTCCGGACGCCAGATCTAGCCGATGATTCGTGCCGCCGCCGCACAGCACTGCATACTTCTCGATTATGCGCAGCCCCGGAACCGTCTTGCGCGTATCCAGAATGCGCGCATTGGTTTCCGCAATCGCGTCCACGTAGGTGCGCGTCAGCGTCGCAATGCCGCTCATGTGTTGCAGCAGGTTCAGCATCACCCGCTCGCAGCTCAGCAGCACTCGCGCGTTGTGTCGAATCACCGCCAGCACCTGGCCCTCGTGCACGCGCACGCCGTCGAAGATCTCCGGATGGCTCACCACGTCAAAGCGGTTATGCGCTTGTGGATGCGCGTCGAGCCGCGCGAAGATCTCCAGCAGCCGCGGCACGCAGCCCAGCCCGGCAACCACCATCTCTTGCCGCGCAATGATCGACGCCGACGCGCGCAGTTCAGGATCAATCGTCAGTGCCGTGGTCGCATCGTGCACGGCCTTGTCTTCCAGCAGAGCCTGCTCCAGCAGGGCATCCATGCGGCTGTTTTTCCAGTCCATAACTCTCTCATCAATTGCGTTGTTGCTGCTGCTTCTTTTCCTGGACGAAACGGTACAGTGCGGTTTTTACACGGTCCTCGATGGGGTTGTCGACGGCGCAGAACAAACTTCCGTCACGACGCAGAATCTCAAGTGCAAACATCGGCCCGGAATCGGCCAGCTTCCAAAGCATCTTCTGCAGCCATTCCGTACCCGCATCCGTGCGCCGGTCGAACAGCCGCAGCTCTCCCACGTCAGCGTACGAAACCAGTGAGACGATTTGCAACGCGTCGCGGGCAATCAACCCATGCGTGGCCACAATAAGAAACTGCGAGAACTCCCGCGCACGCCTTCCGCTCAGATCCACCAGCGCCAACGCCGACCCTTGCGAACCGATCATCTCGTAGATCATGTCCACCGCGCGCGCTGGAATCTTCGCACCTACATAGCAGCCGCGCGCCCCGCCAAACTCGAGCTTCGGCTCCGCCACGCGATTGCCGGGAGGAGCAGCAATGAACTCCTCTGGCACATTGGGCGTCGGATCGCTCCAGCCCTCCGGGTTGTGCTCCACCAGCTCGCGAAACGCAACCTGAATCAGCTTGAAGCGCTCCTCGGCGTCAGCCCGCGTCTTCTCGGTCCTGAAGCGGTCCGGATGCCACGACTTGGCCGCACGCCGGTACGCCTTGTGAATCGCCGCCCGCGTGGTCGCACCGCGACCCAGCCCCAGCAGGGTCGCATGAGCAACGCATTTGTCGCAGGCACAAGCCATCGCTACGCCGGAGGCAGGGCTGCAAGTTCACTGCGCAGTTTATCGAGCACGCGTTGTGACTCGTCGCGTTGCCTCTTGCGTCCTTCGATAACTTTCGCAGGAGCCTTCGATGTGAATCCCGGGTCGTTCAACTGCCGGTCAGCGTTCGCCACGTGCATTTCCTTTTCGGCGATCTCCTTGATCAGGCGCGAGCGGTCAGATGCAACGTCGATCTCGCGCTCGTACACCACAGCCACGTCAAACTCCGGCGTGCTGTGCTTCGAGAGCCCCACCGCGATCTCACTGGCAAAACGCACTTCGCTCACGCGCGCAAGCCGCTCCACAATACTGCTATTGGCAGTGATGAACTGCTGGTCAATCGCGCTCGTGCGCACTTCGATCGGCACAGAAGCCTTCTCCTCCACGCCAATCTCTTTGCGCAGCGCGCGAACCTCGACGATCAGCTCCTGCAATAGGCTCATAGCCTTCCGCGCATCTTCATCCGCAAACGCAGCCTTCGGATACTGCGTCAGCGCAATCGACTTCGCCGGCGGCTCGCCGTCATACACCGCATGCCAAAGCTCTTCCGTCAGAAACGGCATGAACGGCGACAGCAGCCGCAGCGCAGCTTCAAACACCTGCACCAGCGTCGCGAGCGCCGCGCCTGCAACTGCCTTGTCGGCTGTCTCGCCAAAGTCCAGCCGTAGCTTCACAATCTCCAGATACCAGTCGCAGAAGCTGCCCCAGAAGAACTGATAGATCGTGTTCGCCGCGTCGTCGTAGCGATAATCCGCGAGCGACTGGTTCACCTTCCCCGCCGTCGCGTGCAACTCGGCCACAATCCATCGCGCCTCAAGCGGAGCATAGGCAGCCACCACCGGCATCCCGCCCAGCGTCTTCTGGTCAACAGCGATGCCCGCTTCGGCAGCCTTGTCCACGTTCATGAAGATGAAGCGCGCGGCATTCCAGATCTTGTTCGCAAACGCGCGATAGCCCTCAGTGCGTGCCACGTTGAAGGCAATATCCGTACCCGGCGAGGCCATCGATGCCAGCGTGAAGCGTACCGCATCCGTGCCGTACTGCTGCACCACCTCGATCGGGTCCACCACGTTGCCCTTGGTCTTCGACATCTTCTCGCGGTTGGCGTCGCGCACCAGCGCATGAATGTACACATGGCGGAAGGGAACTGAGTCCTTCAGTTCGCGCTTCGATCCGTCCGGCAGCGGCACATCCTCGGCAAACCAGCAGCCGAGCATGATCATGCGCGCCACCCAGAAGAACAGGATGTCGAACCCGGTCACCAGCAAGCTCGTCGGATAGAACGCGTCAAAGTCTGCGCGGTTCTCCGGCGTGAGATTTGGCCACCCGAACACCGACACCGGCAGCAGCCCGGAAGAGAACCACGTGTCCAGCACGTCCGTCTCCTGCGTGATCGTAGCCGCGCCGCAATGCGCGCACTTCGTCGCATCCTCGCGCGAAACCGTGATCTTGTGGCAGGTCGAGCAGTGCCACGCCGGAATCCGGTGACCCCACCACAGCTGCCGCGAGATGCACCAGTCGTGGATATTCTCCATCCAGTTCAGGTACGTCTTCTCATACATCTCCGGCGCGAACTTGATGTGGCCCTCTTTGACGGCGGCGATTGCCTTGTCTGCAAGCGGCTGAATCTTGATGAACCACTGCAGGGAGAGGCGCGGCTCCACGATCGTCTTGCAGCGGTCGCAGTGGCCCACGTTGTGCACGTGATCCTTCACGGCAACAAGCAGTCCCAGCGCTTCCAGGTCAGCGACGATCTTCTTGCGCGCCTCAAAGCGATCGAGCCCGGCGTACGCGCCGCCCTCAGCGTTGATGTGCGCCGTGCCGTCCATGATGTTGATCGAGGGCAGATCGTGCCGCTGGCCCAGCGCAAAGTCGTTCGGGTCGTGCGCCGGCGTCACCTTCACAGCGCCGGTGCCGAAGTCTAGGCTCACCCAGTCGTCAGTGATGATCGGAATCACACGGCCAACCAGCGGCAGCTTCAGCTGCTTGCCGTGCAGATGCGTGTAGCGCTCGTCCGCGGAGTGAATCGCCACCGCCACGTCGCCAAGCATCGTCTCCGGCCGCGTCGTCGCGATGGTCAGGAACTCGCCTGTCTCCTTGCCCGCGTCGTCAACCACGGGGTACTTGATCTCCCACAGATGGCCCTTGTGCTCGTCGTAGACAACCTCGAGGTCACTAATCGCTGTCTGGCAACGCGGACACCAGTTCACGATGTACGCACCGCGATAGATCAGCCCCTGCTCGTAGAGCTTCACAAAGGCCTCGCGCACCGCGACAGACAGCCGCTCGTCCATCGTGAAGTACTCGCGCTGCCAATCCACAGACGCGCCGAGCCGCTTCATCTGGTCCAGGATGGCGCCGCCGTAGTGGCGTTTCCACTCCCACACGCGCTCCACAAAGGCTTCGCGGCCCATGTCCTGGCGCTTCTTGCCTTCGCTTGTCAACTGCCGCTCCACCATCATCTGCGTGGCAATGCCGGCGTGGTCAGTGCCCGGCAGCCACAGCGAGGGGCGGCCTTTCATGCGGTGCCAGCGAGTCAGAATATCCATCTCCGTCTGGTTGAGCATGTGGCCCATATGCAGACGGCCCGTAACGTTCGGCGGAGGCAGAAGAATGGTGAAAGGCGCGGCGCCGGGCTTGTCCTCTGGCGTGGCCTGGGCAAACAGGTTTTCTTTCACCCAGTACTCGGCCCAGTGGTCTTCAATGGCAGTAGGATCGTAAGCTTTTGGAAGTTCGTGGGGCATTGGATTCGAATCTGAGTCCTCTCGGAGTGGCGCAAAACCCCATAAAATTCAGGGGTTCACGCACAAAGGACCACCCTCCACTCTAGCAGATGGGCGGGATTCGCTTTCTCCGCAAGGCAGCTCAACCGCCCCATATCTCGCCCAGCACGCGCACCCAGTTGCCGCCCAGCACAAGCCCAATCTGCTGGTCGGTATAGCCGCGCCGCACCAG
>DATMUN010000684.1:0-2078 GCA_035563895.1 Occallatibacter sp.
ATCTTCCGCAGCGCATTCGCGCCCGTCTGCGAGCCGTTGCCGCCAATCACCACCAGCCCATCGATCCCCGCGCCCTTCAGCCGCCGTATCGCCAGCTCCACACCCTCTTCCGTGTGAAACTGCGGACACCGCGCCGAGCCCAGCACCGTCCCGCCGCGCTGGATAATGCTGCCCACATCGCGCGGCCCCAGCTTCTTGAAGTTGCCCTCAATCAGGCCCGAGTAGCCCTCATACACGCCCCACGTCTGCACACCGCGTGCCTGCCCCGTCCGCACCACCGCGCGAATCGCGGCATTCATTCCCGGTGCATCTCCTCCGCTGGTCAATACTGCAAGGTTCTTCATGCAAGGTCCTTTTCTGATTCAGGCGATCACCCTCAGAATTGCATCCCGCGCCCACACCCCGCCGTGACCAAGCGCACGGAAATCTAGCGGCCCTTCCGATTCTGGACCCACCACGAAAGCTGTCATCCTGAGCGCCCGAAGGGAGTCGAAGGACCCGCGGTTGCTTTTGCGCATTATCCCAGCCACGAAAATGGGTGCCCCATGTCTCGCTTCTGAGACATGGGAAAGCAAGTCCATTGCCCAGCCACAACCAACCCACGCCAAGCCATCGAAGGCCCCGCGAGCGATCAGCGAGCAGCGCGCCGCACCGCAGGTGTTTACAGCCCCAACACCCCCGCCCGCCCCTTCATCGCCTCAAGACAAAACCCAATCTGCGCATCCAGCTCCACACCCAGCTCCGCCGCGCCCAGCACCACATCCTCCCGGTTCACCCCGCGCGCAAAGGCCTTGTCCTTCATCTTCTTCCGCACGCCCTTCACCTCCACGTCGGCAATCGCCTTCGTCGGCTTCACTAGCGCACAGGCGGTTAAGAAGCCCGCCAGCTCGTCACACGCAAACAACGCCCTCGCCAAATGCGTCTCCCGCGCCACTCCCGAGTACTCGGCATGCCCCAGAATCGCCGTCCGCATCGCCTCCGGCCAGCCCAGCCGCTCCAGCTCCCGTACGCCCACAAACGGGTGCTCCTCCCGCGACGGATGCTTCTCGTAGTCAAAGTCGTGCAACAGTCCCGTCGTCGAGTACAGCGTTATCAGCCGTTCCCGCTCCTCCCCGGCCAGCCCCAGCCGGTCCGCCTCGGCCTCTCCCATCGCCGCCACACAAGCCTCCACCGCCAGCGCATGCTTCCGCAGACTCTCGCCTTCAGTCCATTCCGTCAGCAACTTCCAAGCCGCCTCCCGCCCAAACTCCACCATCGTCCGCTCCTCCCTGGCTTCTAGTCCCTGGCCCCTGCCTTTAACCATGTTTACTACCAAGGTTCGTGCATCTCCGGTTTTTTCCGGGTATTATGGGGATTACTTAGGTTTGACCCTATCTTTCTACTTGACAATTATGGTTCACTCCCCCGACAGTAACACCAAGCACGGCGAGAAAGTCAGCCGTAGAGAGTCTGCTCTGGCTCTCCGCAACCAAACTATGGCCACCACACTCGTGAGCGTGGAGTCGAGAGAAGTTGTTCGCTGCGATTTCTGCAGCCTGGTTCAGTACCGCACCAGCAACTCTCTCTGCCGTAAATGCCACCGGCCCCTCGACATTGAGGAGCCGACACCCCTGCTGCCCCAGCTGGTCACCACCCAACCGGTTGCCTCGTCCGCAGATGCCGGCCTGCAGGTTGCCGCCCAGGTCCGCGACATCCGCAAGTCGCGCCACCTGAGCCAGCGCCAGCTCGCCAGCCGCATGCAGGTGCCCCGTACCTACATCTCGAAGATCGAGAACGGCAAAGCCATCCCCACGCTCGGCTCGCTCGAGCGTCTGGCCACCGCCCTCGAGGTCGAGGTCTCGCAGCTCGTGCGCGATGAGCGTAGCCGTCGCGAAGAAGAGGTCACCGCAATCCTGGCCGATCCGTTCCTGGCCGAGATTGCCACGCTGCTGCCGCAGCTCGACTCGCTCCACCGCACCCTCCTCTACGGTGCCGTGCGCGACGCCGCCACCGGCCGCCGCCGTACCGCCTAGAGCGATACGGCCCCGGCCCCACCAGGCCAGGCCGCCTTTCCTCGGAGCCGTGCGCCCTCGTGCCGC
>DATMUN010000685.1:0-3758 GCA_035563895.1 Occallatibacter sp.
TCGTGGTGTGCACAGGCGGCGAGCCGCTGCTGCAAATCGACGCGCCGCTGATCGACGCCCTGCATACGCGCGGCTTCGAAATTGCCGTGGAGACAAACGGCACGGTTGCGGCACCCGCAGGACTGGACTGGATCTGCGTAAGCCCGAAGGCTGGCGCTGTGCTCACTCAAACAACAGGCGACGAATTGAAGCTCGTCTATCCGCAGGTTGAGGCGTTGCCGGAGCAGTTCGACAGCCTTGCCTTCCGGCACTTCTTCCTGCAGCCGATGGACGGGCCCGAGCGCGCAGCGAACACGAAACAGGCCGTGCGCTACTGCCGCCAACATCCGCAGTGGCGGTTGAGCCTGCAGACACACAAGATTCTGGGAATCCCGTAGGACTGAAAATGGAAATCTTCAAGGAATTTACAATTGAGGCGGCGCATTGGCTGCCCAAGGTGCCGGATGGGCACAAGTGCAAGCGTCTGCATGGGCACAGCTTTCGCGTGGAGATTCACGCAGAGGGGCCGGTGCACGAGGAGCTCGGCTGGGTGGTGGACTTTGCCGCCCTGAAGGCGGCGTTCACGCCACTCTTCGAACAGCTGGATCATCACTGCCTGAACGAGGTCGATGGCCTCGAAAACCCAACCAGCGAGAACCTGGCGCGCTGGATCTGGCTGCGCCTGAAACCCACGTTGCCTGAGTTGAGCAAGGTGGTAGTGCGCGAGACGTGCACCAGCGGGTGCTCCTACTCGGGAGACTGACAGGGGCCCGCCCGGAATGGCTGTCTTTTGTTACATTCATGTTAAAATCGCCTTCTGGAGCCGGGCTGGTCCCCGCAGTTTGCCCGCCGGAAAACCATGATTCTCTACCTGATGCGCCACGCCAATGCTGGTGTGCGGCGCGAAAATCCCGAACAGGATGTGAAGCGCGCTCTCGTAAAAGAGGGCAAGGAGCAGTGCATGCTCATGGGCCGCATTCTCGGGGCTCTGGGCGTGCAGCCGGAGGTCATCGTCTCCAGTCCACTGAAGCGTGCGCTACAGACGGCACAGTTTGTGGGCACCGAGCTGGGCTACGACGCGAAGGTGGAGATCAGCACCGCGCTGGGGTTCACGGCGGACTTCGCGTCGTTCCAGGGGCTACTCGAAAAGTACGCCGACCGCGAAGCCGTGCTGATGGTAGGGCACAATCCCAACCTGTTCAAGTTTCTTGGCCGCCTGATTACGGGCAACGGCGGCGCCGGCGTGCGCATGCGCAAGGGTTCGGTGGCATGCATTGACCTTGCCAAGCACCCGCCGCTGCTGCGCTGGCTGATCGATCCGCGCATGGCGCGGCAGATCTACTCGAGCGTGGCGAAGAGCTCGCGGCCGAAGACGTCACGAAAGTAGTCCGCTTCTTTTCTCAACGACCACAGCTCCAGCTCAGCGCCCGTGCGTCCCTGCTCCACTTCAAGGTAAACGCGCTTGGGATAGACGCGCGCAGCAAAGCGCAGCACGTCGCTGGCGCGGTCCTGGTTGAGCGCGACAGCAAGCCGCAGCAACAGCACAGCGCGCTGCACATTCTTGTGCTGGTCAGCCGGAATATTGCGCAGTGCACGGTCGCCGGGTTGCGGACGACTCTTGCCCTGGTAGCGCGCAATGGCAGAAACGATAGTGCGCTGCAGTTGTGTAAAACCGTACATCTCCGAGCTGGAGATGATGTATTGCGTATGCCTGTGATGCCCCTGATGGTTGACGAACTTTCCAGTGTCGCGCAGGACCGCCGCGGCAGAGAGCCAGCTCTCGTACTCGGGCGGCAACGCGTGCAGCGCTTTCAGATCGCGAAAGAGCTGCAGCGCGTGGGCACGCACGGGCTCAGCCTGGCGCGGATCGACGCCGTAGCGCCTGGCCGTGGTCACAACGCTCTCCCAGCGGTCCGACTCCAGCTCGCGATGTACGTCCGCGCGTGCGTCCTGCTCGGCGAGCATCTGCGCCAGAATGCCGTCGCGCAGGCCCAGCGCCGAGTAGCGAAACCCCTTGAGCCCGAAGCTCTCGAGCAGCTCGGCAAACACCTGCGCCCCGGCAACGATGATCTCCGCACGGCGCGGGCCGATACCGGGAACAGCTTCGCGCTCGGGCAACGCCATCCTGGCGAGCCGCGCGGCCAGCTTGCGCACGTCCTTCGTGAGCGCTACACCGTCCGGCACCGCCGGGGCTGCGGCTTTGCGGCTCGGCCTTTTCGTCGCCCGCCGCGATGGAATGCAGGCCTCGGCAAGCGCAGCTGCAGTGCCCGACGTGGCGATCACCATCGGCACGCGCGTGGGTGCAATGCGGCGATGCGCTCGGCGAAGCTCGCGCGCGATGAGCTGGCGCATGCGGCGCAGGCCCTCGGCCGGAGCAGGATCGGATTGCAGAAACTCCTCTGAGAGCCGGACCGCTCCGAGCGGCAGGCTGATCGTCTCCTTGATGCGCTTGTGCTCAGAGAGCGTGATCTCGCAGCTGCCGCCGCCGAGGTCGATAAGCAATACGCGTCCTCGCGCGCCCGGCTCGTTATGCATCACGCCGCGATGAATCAGCCGGCCTTCTTCGAGCCCGGAGATCACTTCCATCGTCCAGCCGGTCTCTGCCTTCACCCAGGCTTGAAACGCGGGAGCATTGCGTGCATCGCGCATGGCTGCGGTGGCAACGACGCGCACCTGGTCCGCGCCGTGCGCCTGCACCGCGCGCTGGAAGCGCTTGAGCGCGCGCAGCGTGGCAGCCATGGCATCGGGTGAGACCAGGCCCGTCTCGAACACGCTGGAGCCGAGACGTGTGATCTCGCGATCTTCGTGAATCGTCTTGAGCCGGTGCGCGACCACCTTCGCAATCTTCAGACGGCAGGAGTTGGAACCGATATCAATCGCGGCAAATGTGGGCATTGTGCGACGCGCGCTCCGGGAAGGGGGAATCTGCCTCTGCGGCCAAGATACACGACGAAGCTGACGGCGTGTTCAGCCGTGCGCATCCGCTTATGCAAAGCGGCGAATTGACGCAGCACGAACGCTTCGAACCGGCTTCCGTGTCAGTTCGTACTTAGCCTGATCCGAGAGCGCCGCTGCTGACCGAAGGCATTGCTTGAGCGCTTCATTCAGCAGACGCTCCGAGGTCGCATCAAGTTCATGCGCCAAAGCCCTGCCCTCTCGGCGCGAGACCAGCTGGCTCGCGCGCTCCATCAGCAAGGTCCAGTCGCGCCACCTGCCCACCGCGGCCTGAACGGCGCGGCACTGCACGGCGACCTCCTGCGCACGCGTGTCGGTCTGCGGGCAATGTTCGGCGAGATACCGGCCCGTCTTCGCCAGCTTGCGGAACGCGTGCAACGCGTCAGGCGTAAGGCGCTGGGCGGCGGTGGTTAGTTCACTTGCGATCGCCGCCAGCGCTTTGCTGTGGTCGACATGCGGTGGTTCGTATTCCGCGAGCCGTTGTCCAACTTCGCTCGCGGCTGCCTCGATGCCTGCCTGCTGCGCCTCCAGCGTAAGAATCATTCGCTTACGCGCAGTCTCACGTTTGCGGCGTAAAGAACGCGACAGGAGCTTCATTGCGTGCAGAGAGTCGCGCGCTTCCGGCGACTCTGCCCGGCCCGCGCGTACACCGGGATCATGAAACGTTGCGAGCAGCGCAAGACACACATCGGCATCGCGCACCGGCGCCAGCAGTTTGCGCACGCGGCGGGCTCTCCCGAGCCAGCGCTGCGCGGCGCGCACAGCAGTCGGTGCCGTCGCACTGTGTTGCAGGGTTTCGTTGAGCTCCGCCTGCAACCGCAGCG
>DATMUN010000686.1:0-2152 GCA_035563895.1 Occallatibacter sp.
GTGGGGACAACGAGATGCAGAAGAGCAGAATCGGGCAACCAATCTTGGAATCCTCTACATGGACAGCGAATCGAACCGGCGATGGGTTTTGAAGATCGACGACCCAAAGCAGTTGGCGGAAATCGATGCCGTATTCGTCACAATCGAACCCCGCGGAGGAAGCCAGAAGCCGACTGGCAAGCCTTTCCTTTATGCGCTGCTGCGAAGAGAAGCGAATCATCCCTAGCAGCCCGTGGCAGAAGGGATTTGTTCATTCGGCAGCAGGCAGCAGCGGAATTGTGACGTGTACTGGAAACTCGGGCGTCTCCTCGCTCGGCAGGGCGAAAGTTGCTTCTGCTTGCGTCAGCAACGCCATCCAGAGGCGCAAAAGCACCAACACTGCGTTGGCCGAGTAGTCTTGCCAGCCGCGGGGCGTGCCTTTACCCACCAGTTTCCGCATCACCAGCGACAGGTTGAGCGCTCCCACGTGAATCAGCACTCGTTTGAGAACATTGTTTCGTCCGCGCAAGTACACGCGCCGCATCCCGCCCGTCTCGTAGGCGTGGGCGAAGCTGCGTTCCAGCAACTCGCCTCGCCGCCGTAACAAACGTTTCCCGTGCTCGCCCTCAATCCGCCGCCGATTCGAGTACACTGCCGCCTGGGCTTCCGGCTTGTCTTTCCATTGCCGCGGTCCGCGATCCGGTTCCGAGATATACGCCCGTACTTCCGCTTCCTTCAGCGCCACCAGCGTATCGTTGCTGTGATAGCCCTTGTCCGCCACCGCTTCCGCCGGACCCGCAGGATCCACTCGTTCTCCGACTTCTTCGTGGTTCGTCGCACACGCCACCTCTGCGATGTTCTCGCCCGCTTGCGGCAAGGTCTCCCGCATCGTCTCGGTGTCGCCCGCGTCGCCTGTGGCTACCGTCACCGCTACCACCGCGCCCGTCTCCAAGTCCACCGCGTGTTCGGCCTTGTAGGCCAGGTGCGTCCGCCCATCTTTCATCTTGGTGATCCCCGCCTCCGGATCGTGCGGATTCACCCAGTCGTCATTCGATCCCTTCTTCGTCCGCTTGCGATCCAACTTCGCCAACTGCTCCCGCGTCGGTGTCGCGATGCCCGATGCCTGCGCCAGCCGCCGCAGAAACTCTTCGTAGCCTTCGCCTGTGTCCCGCCGCACGATCGAGCGCATGGCTGCGTTCGCCTCCAAGGTCGTGGCGTCGACGCCCACCGTCTTGCCCTTCAGCAAGCCCTTCTCGGCCAACAACTCCAGCACCCAGCGGAACACCGCCTGATGCGTCTCGACATCGATCAGCCGCCGCGTCCGCGAAATCGTCGAGTGATCCGGCGGCTGTTCGCTCAATTCCAACTCCAGAAATCGCCGCAGCGCCAGCGAATCCGCTGCCCGCCATGCAATTCCGCGCTCGCCATCGATTCCTTCGAAATATCCGATCAGCAGCAAGCGAAAATACCGCCCCGGCGTCAACGACGGACGCCCCATCGTCTCCGCGTAGAAGCGCCCACACTCGCTTTCTACGAATTCGTCGAACCCGCGCTCCTCCAGCAACTGGTTCAGCCGCTCATAAAACGGATGCCCCACCGTCCGCGGCAACTCCGTGTGCGCGATCCAGAAGTCCGCTTGTGGCTGGCGCTGCTTCGCCCTTCGTCCCATTGCCATGCCTGCAGTGTAAGCAGAATCTCTGTGGATCGGTCGGCTATCTTCCTGCCGACGCATCCAGACTTTCACCCCGGGCTGCTAGTACTACTGTGTTATAAATGTGGAGCTCCACAAAAAGGACAACTGGAAAGTTGTCGCAGAAGGACCCGGGCGACGGAGTGTCGGAACGTGGCAATCGACCAGGGATTATGCCGTTCGAGGCGAACGCGGCGAGCCCCGAGGGCGGAACTGGGGCGGCATTTTGGGGATGGATAGGCCCAGTCGACCGGCACGAGCGGAGGGGGAAAAACGGTTCCGTTCGGCTACCAGGAACCCATAAGCCGCAATACAGAGGGTTGCGTGATGATGAAAACCGCGCCAGCCTCTTCCTTCATAATGACCCAATCCGAGTTCTTGTTTCAGTTCTTCGTAATCCCGCTCGATGATCCAGCGCTGTTTGGCCATGCGCACTAAGTCCTTGAGTGGGGTCTCTGCCGGGAGAGTGGAGAGCCAGTACTT
>DATMUN010000687.1:0-2605 GCA_035563895.1 Occallatibacter sp.
CGCAGCAAGAATGATGCAGCCGACGCCGAGGCGATCTGCGAGGCGGTTCGCCGGCCGACGATGCGGTTTGTGCAAGCGAAGTCGGCCGAGCAGCAGGGCCGGCTAATTGTACTGAGTCAGAAAGTCGCAGTCGAATCCCTCAAGAATCAGATAGTTAGTGAGATTCACGCTCTGAGGAGGGCTGCGATGAATCTCGAAGCATCGATGGATAGTGCATCGCGATTTGTGGCTTTTGTGGAGGAGCTGACGAGCGTAATCGGTCATACGGATCGGGCAAAACCGCTGCGGGATTACTGCAGCGGGCTTTTGGTCTCGGAGGGCCGCAGAAGCGTAGAACCGATTGCAGCGGTGACGGCGCCAGCCGAAGTTTCAGTGCAGCATCAAAAATTGCTGCATTTTGTTGCCGATGCACCGTGGCCGGACGAACCAGTATTGGCCAAGGTGCGCGAACTGGTTTTACCAGCCATCGAGCGGCACGGCCCGATCGAAGCGTGGATCATAGACGATACGTCTTTTCCCAAGCACGGCTCGCATTCGGTTGGGGTGCACCATCAATATTGCGGCCAGCTTGGCAAGCAGGCCAATTGCCAGGTAGTAGTTACATTGTCGATCGCCAATCATGATGCCAGCCTGCCGATCGCCTACCGGCTTTATCTGCCGCAGGAATGGGCCGAAGACGCAGTTCGTCGCAAGAAAGCGCGTATTCCCAAGGCGATCACGTTCAAAACTAAACCGCAGATCGCGCTTGAGCAGATGCGCAACGCCTGCGCGGCCGGCGTGCCGCGCGGTGTTGTGCTGCTGGATGCGAGTTACGGCTCCAACTCCGCGTTACGCACCGGCATCAGCGCGCTGGAGCTCGAATACGTCGCTGCAATTGTGGCGACCGTCAAAGTGCGTAAAGCATCCAAGCGAGCTGAGCCGGAGCCACGACTGAGCGTCAAACAGCTGGCGCTCAGTCTGCCGCAAAATGCGTGGCGCACGATCACCTGGCGGGAGGGAACGAACGATCTGCTGCGATCCCGCTTTGCCCGTGTACGGGTGCATGCCTCACCAACCCGAGGACGCCGCGGTCGTCCGGAAGAAACGTTGCTGATCGAATGGCCTGAGGGTGAAGCTGAGCCGACGAAGTACTGGCTCGCCACTGTCGATAAGAACATTTCATTTCGCGCTCGGGTCGATCTCGCAAAAATGCGCTGGCGGATCGAGCGCGATTATCAGGAGCTCAAGCAGGAAATCGGGCTGGGCCACTACGAGGGCCGCGGATGGCCGGGCTTCCACCATCACGGCACGCTCTGCATCGCAGCCTACGGATTCCTGATCTCCGAACAGGAGTTAATTCCCCCCTCAGCACCTCATTCCGCCAGGATGCTCGAAAAACCTGCCATTCCCGATAGTTACCGACCCCGCGGCGCCGCCGATAAGGCCCCAACGTCACGTCCCAAGCTCGATCGCGACGCTGCATAGAAGGCTTGCGGTCGCTGTCGCCAGAGCCCTGCCTCGATGTCCTTGTTGCGCGAGCAGATTTAAAAGGAACATGCGTCATGCTTTATGACGCAGTAGTACTAATGCAGTATCGCACACGCGATCTTCTGCTGCGACAACAGACCCAGGTGATCAATGCTCTGCGGGCGCATTTGGCTGAGCTCGGGATTGTGGCTGCGCAAGGACGCGAGGGGCTTAAGCAGTTGCTGGCGATCATTGCGGACGAAAAGGATGCCCGTCTGCCCATTGATGCCCGTGCGAGCCTGATCGTACTGGCAGCTCAGCTCCAGGCGGTGCACACGATGATTGGCTCGATCGAGAGGCGTCTGACTGTGCAGCATCGCGCCAACGAGGCGAGTAAGCGGCTGCAGAGCATCCACGGGATCGGCATCATTGGGGCGAGCGCTATTGCCGCCACTGTCACCGACCCGAAGGCCTTCCGCTCGGGGCGTGATTTTGCCGCCTGGATCGGGCTGGTGCCGCGACAAGATTCAACCGGGGGCAAACCAAAGCTTGGGCCGATTTCCAAGCAGGGCGACCGCTACCTGCGGCGTATCCTTGTGGTCGGAGCGCATTCCGTGCTGCGACGGGCCAAGCAGAACCCGCAGAAATACCCGTGGCTGGCGCAGCTTCTGGCGCGGCGACCGTTCAAGGTGGTCGCCGTTGCGCTCGCCAATAAGATGGCCCGCATCGCCTGGGCGTTGTTGGCCAGCGGTGGCCATTACCGGCCACGGCTTGCGGCAGCGTAAGCAGAGGTTATCCGATGGGAGAATGAGGTTGCGTCCGTGCGTTTCATGAACTGCAAGGGGTGATGAAGACGTTGATGCGAAACGGTCGAGACCGTCGATCGGAAAACCCGCGATGTGCCACGCGAGGAAAGAACGCGTGCTTTTGGTTGGGACCGATCAGTGGATCACATCAGGGCCAGCAGCCACAGCGGCTGCACTTGAAGGCCGGATACATGGCTGCACCCGTATCGTTTCGCGAAAAGGTCAGATTCTTTTCCCTTGCACCGCGGGCGCCGTCCATACATGACCCTAATCGGCGGTAAGCAGGGTGGAAATCTCGCAATGCAGCAAACCCCGCGCTGGACTGGGGAAGGCTCCGAGCCGTCGCGAAAAAA
>DATMUN010000688.1:0-3170 GCA_035563895.1 Occallatibacter sp.
CTTCGCTTCACTCGTCGTCCTCAAAGGCCTGCCCGGCACCGGCTTGACGAAAGCCGCCTCGCCGTCACGGGAACGAATCTCTTATGACGCGCGCCCCGATCTCCCGCCCCCGCCGGTCAATCCCCCCTTTGTTCTCGCAAAAGGCACGCAGGTCCGCCTCAAGGTTCTCAAGACCGTAACCTCCGCTAGCGCCCACACCAGCGATGCCATGGAATTTGCCGTGATTGAGGACGTGCTCGTCGACGGCGTCGTCGTGATCCCCAAAGGAGCCAAAGCCACTGGCGTCGTCGACAGTGTTGAAACTAAGAAGCGCTTCGGCCGCGGTGGCAGCCTCGCCTTTCATGTCGCTTCCGTTCGCCTCGCCGACAACGAGCAAGCTCTCTTGGACTAAACCGCTGCGCGGTATGCGGTAGTGCCGTGGCCGGGTTCCATCGATAGGTAGTGCCCACCGCAGAGTTCCGTTTGTCCTCTCCTTGCGCGTTCCCTTTGCAACACTAGCGGACGGCTGTCTCTAGCAGCCAATTCCATGTTGCAAAGGAGCTCCTATGACTTCTCTTCGTCAACGCATGATCGAGGATATGCAGATCCGGAACCTTGCAGTGAGCACCCAACAAGAGTACATCCAACAGGTTTCCCTCTTCTCTCGGTACTTCAAAAAGTCACCCGAACTGCTGGGGACCGAGCAAATCCGCGCCTATCAGCTCTACTTGACGAACCAAAAGAAACTGTCGACCAGTTCCATTCTCATCGTCCTTGCAGCCCTCCGTTTCCTGTACAAGGTGACACTGAAAAGAGATTGGTCCCTGGCCGACGCGATTCCCATTCCCAAGAAGCCGAAGAAGCTACCCGTCATCCTGAGCCCACAGGAGGTCCGCCAGTTCTTGGAGAGCGTCAAGAACAGAGAACATCACGCTATCTTAACCACTTGCTACGCCGCTGGCCTACGCATCTCTGAGGCCGTCGCGCTGAGGCCTCACGCCATCGACAGCCAGCGCATGGTCATCCGGGTCGAGCAGGGCAAAGGAAGAAAAGATCGCTACACATTACTCTCCCCCAAGCTTCTTGAGATCCTGCGCGCCTGGTGGCGAGCCGAGCGGCCGAAAGACTGGCTCTTCCCGGGCTACTTGCACCAACACATCGGTATATCAGCGGTGGAGGACGAGTGCCGGGAGGCCCGCCTCATTTCAAAAATTGCGAAACCCATCACGCCCCATTCTATGCGCCACGCGTTTGCCGTCCACCTGCTTGAACAAGGCACCGACGTGCGCAAGATTCAACTCCTGCTCGGGCATCGCAGTTTGGCCACAACCGCGAAGTACTTACTTCTGGCGACCAGCAAAGTCTGCTCCACCACGAGCCCCCTGGATCTGCTGCCTCGCCCGGATTCTTTGGAGGTGAACCTCACACCACCCCCATCCCTCTGATCGCCCACTCTGGTGGAACGCCCGAAGTTCGAAGTAGCGGACATCTTTCGCCGCTACGGCGAAGCCTATCGTCAACAGCATGATGGGTCGCTCTCAACGGCACAGCGGCGTGTCATGACGGCGATCGAGGTGTGTCGAACCGCAGCTCTCGGCGGTCATCTCGAACGCTGCGACGGCTGTAATTACGAGCGGCCTTGCTATGACAGCTGTCGTGACCGCCACTGTCCCAAGTGCCAATCACTAGCTCGTGCCGAGTGGGTCGAGAAGCGAATGGCTGAAGTCCTCCCCACGCACTATTTCCATGTCGTCTTCTCCGTCCCCGAACAGATCGCTTCCATCGCTTACCAGAACAAAAAGGTCGTCTACGACATTCTGTTTCGTGCCACGGCCGAAACCTTGTCCACCATCGCCGCCGATCCCAAACACCTCAGAGCTAAGATCGGCTTCTTTGCCGTACTCCACAGTTGGGGGCAGACCTTGGTTTATCATCCCCACCTCCATTGTGTCGTTCCGGGAGGCGGAATCTCACTCGATGGCACCCAGTGGATCTCCTGCCGCCCAAACTTCTTTCTGCCCGTGCGGGTGTTGTCTCGCCTGTTCCGCCGCTTGTTCCTGATCTACCTCGAGCAGGCCTTCGATTCTGGCCAGCTGCACTTCTTCACCTCGCTTGAGGCCCTGCGAGATCGACAGGCTTTTCAGCGCCACCTCGATTCGGTACGAGACGTGGAATGGGTCGTCTACGCCAAACCACCCTTCGCCGGACCACAGCAAGTGCTGGATTACGTCGGCCGCTACACCCACCGCGTGGCCATCTCGAATCATCGGATCGTCGATATCGAAGGCGGTGAAGTCAAATTCACCTGGAGAGATTACCGCCACAACAATCAACAGAAGACCATGACCCTCTCAGCAGGCCAATTCATCGGACGATTCCTCCTGCACGTTCTGCCTAACGGGCTCCACCGCATTCGCTACTACGGATTCCTTGCCAATCCTCATCGCCAAGAGAAGTTGGAGCAGTGTCGCCAACTTCTCGGCGTGACCCTCACACGAGAAAGTTCCTCTGACCCCGCAACACCGGAGGACTACCGTGATCGATACGAGCGACTCACGGGCCAATCTCTGCGGGAATGCCCCGTTTGCCATCGCGGCCACATGATCCCGATTGCCAATCTGCCCGGAGTTAGCTCTTCACCGGCCATTAAGGACACATCATGATCCATCCTGCGCGACTCCCAATCGGTCTCGCTAAGAACTCGAAGCCATCGAGTCAACGGAATCGTCTTGTCTCACGCAGCTCTGAACCTCTCGGCGTCAACCAAGAATGCTACATTTTGCCCTGTACGGGCCCGCTGAACGCCGTCCATCGTGGCCCGCCGGCATCATTTCAACATTTCCCTACGGCTTGCTCTCTCCTCGACGTCTCCAATTCACCAAACAAAACCCATAGGACACGGACCTAGCCGCGGTTTAGTCCAATCCATTTTTGGCTCACCGGCCCGGCTCCGATCCCGTTTTCCTTTTCCCCTACACTTACTGTCGCCGTGCCGCTAAGCTAAAAATGCTCTGCCTTGCCCTGTTTTCAGGAGGTTTCCGGCTCGTCGAATACCTCTGCCGAAGCCGTTCTACCGCTCGCTTCCGGCAAAGACGCTGCCATTCTCCAAGACGCCGAATTGATGGCCCTCGTCGACGCTGACGTCCCGTTGAAACGCGAAGCTTTTACGGCCCCCGGGCCACCCAAGGCTG
>DATMUN010000689.1:0-4118 GCA_035563895.1 Occallatibacter sp.
TCGTGGCCGGTGGCCGTGCAGTGGAAAACGCCGCCGGCGGCTACCTGGTCGAGCCTACCGTCATCGCCGATATCGCTCCTGACGCCACCATCTCGCAGGAAGAGATCTTCGGCCCCGTGCTCGCCGTCATCAAGGTCGATAGTTTCGAAGAGGGCCTGAAGGTGGCGAACAATACCGAGTACGGCCTGACCGGCGCTCTCTACACTGCCGACCGCGCCCGACTCGACATCGCCCGCCACGAGTACCACGCCGGCAATCTCTACTTCAACCGCAAATGCACCGGAGCCATGGTGGGAGCGCATCCCTTCGGCGGCTTCAACATGAGCGGCACCAATTCCAAGGCTGGCGGGCCAGACTACCTTCTGCTGTTCACACAAGCCAAGAGCGTGGCGGAAAAGCTCTAGTTCTCCAGAACAGAGCCATAAAAAGAGGGGCCATCGCGGCCCCTCTTTTTGGTTCAAATCAGAAAACTACGCGACCGCAGGAGGTGCAGCGGCCTGTTCTTCGGCCTCCAGGCGGCTGCCCATCTCCGCCGCAGCCTGCGCAAGCTGGCGGTGGTGAATGGTGAACAGCGCCAACTCCAGGCGATCGCTCACACCCGTCTTGTCATAGATCGAGCGCAGGTAGTTCTTGATCACCTGTTCGGTGGTCTTCAGGCGCATGGCAATCTCGCGGTTCTTGCAGCCCTGCACAATGAGCGCCACGATACGCATTTCCTTCGGAGTGAGCCGGTCGCGCACGCGCGCACCCACCATATCTTCTTCCGGCGACTCTTGCGTCATCAGTTGCGGCGGCGTCCAGGTATCGCCTGCAGCCACCCGCCGCACACACTCCACCAGCGCCGGGCCGGTGACGTTGCGAAACACCACGCCACGGAAGCCCTGCTGCAGAAATGCGTTAGCTGACTCGTTGTTTTCGGCAATCACGATACCACGGCAATTTGAGGCTTCCAGCACCGTGCGCAGACGCTGCATGTCAGGACGCAACGATGCAGCCATGAGCACGATGGAACCGGGGAAGGTCGTGACCGCATGCATCATCCGCTCCACATCCGTGCACTGGGCGATGATGCGCATGTCCTCGTCCATTGCCAGCACCTTGGCGGTACCAGCCCGGAAAATCGCTTGAGAATCGGCAAGGATGACTTTGTTCATCGTGCGTGTCCCATCCTCAGGGGGGAATCCAATTGTCAGGCGGGCACTACGACGGAACCCTGCCGGGTTCCTGCCTTCGAGCCCAAAGTACCAGTCCCTTCGTCCTTAGAACTCACATCGGCACGTAAACGGGTTGGCGCGATCTGTCTGGAAATGCTGCGAAATTGCCGCAGACCAGTTCCTTTGGTCACCACCCTGCCGAAAATCGGTGCAACCTTAAAGACTAAAGTCTGAAACCTTATCCTCAAGATTACAGCCCAAATCCAAATACGTCACCTGAAACCCACCCGGCCCCGCCAATTGTATTTACTTAATTGGCTCATTTTTTAATGTACGGCACGCGTGTTTTGAGGTCGCCGAAAGGCCCTACACTGAGGGAATGGCACGCCCCATCCTTCTGGCAGTTGACGACGATGTAAGCGTATTGGAGGCAGTAGTTCAAGACCTGCGGCGGCAGTACGGCGCCGATTACCGGATTCTGCGCGCCGCGAGCGGCCAGGCCGCTCTGGACACCCTGGCGCAGGTGCAGGCCCGGCAGGAGCCTGTTGCCCTCCTGCTCAGCGACCAGCGCATGCCCGGCATGACTGGCGTCGACTTCCTTGAGCGGGCCCGCGTGCTCTACCCCGAAGCACGGCGCGTCCTGCTCACAGCCTACGCAGACACCGAGGCGGCGATTCACGCCATCAACTCGGCGCGCATCAACTACTACCTGACCAAGCCCTGGGACCCGCCCGAAGAGAAACTCTACCCCGTCCTGAACGACTTGCTCGAAGACTGGCGGGCCGGATACCGGCCTGCATTCGAGGGCCTTCGTGTGCTCGGCACGCGCTGGTCGCTGCGCGATCACCAGATCCGCACCTTCCTCTCGCGCAACCACATCCCCTACCGCTGGCTCGACGCCGCCAGCAACCCCGAAGCCGACAAGCTGCTGAAAGAAAAGGGCCTCTCGCCAGACAAGCTGCCCGCCGTGCTCTTTGCAGACGGCACCCTGCTGGCCGCTGCCACTCCGGACGAGCTCGCGCAACGCGTTGGTCTCCGCACCCAGGCCAGCCAGGAGTTCTACGACATGATCGTGGTAGGCGCTGGCCCGGCCGGTCTGGCCTCGGCTGTCTATGGTGCCAGCGAGGGCCTGAAAACCCTCATCATCGAGCCCGAAGCCCCCGGCGGACAGGCCGGATCTACCTCGCGTATCGAGAACTACCTCGGCTTCCCCTCCGGCCTCACCGGCGCGGAGCTAGGTCGCCGCGCCCACGCCCAGGCCTCCCGCTTCGGCGCGGAGTTCTTGACCCAGCGCGCCGTGGGCCTGCGCACAGAAGGTCAGTACCGCTTCATTCATCTTGCCGACGGGCGCGAGGTCTCCGGCCACGTCGTCATGCTGTCCCTCGGCGTCCAGTACCGCAAGCTCAACCTTCCCGGCTGCGACGACCTCACCGGTTGCGGCGTCTACTACGGCGCCGCCCTGGTGGAAGCCGCCTCCTGCAAGGGCGAAGACGTCTACATTGTGGGCGGCGCCAACTCCGCCGGACAGGCCGCTATCCACTTTGCCAAGTTCGCCCGAACGGTAACCATGCTGGTCCGCGGGCCCGGCCTTTCTGCCACCATGTCGAAATACTTGATCGATGAGATCGATCGCACATCCAATATTGTGTTGGAGACAAAGACCGAGGTCGTTCGCGCCGAAGGCAACGGGCATCTGGAAGCCATTGTGCTCCGGGGGCCGGAAGGCGAACGCACCGTACCGGCGACTTCCCTCTTCGTCTTTATTGGAGCTGAGCCTGTGACAGGATGGCTGCCGGAATCGATCCTGCGCGACGACAAGAGCTTTCTGCTTGCCGGCGCAGATCTGCGCATTAACGGCAAGCTGCCCTCCACATGGACCGAGCAGCGCGAGCCGTATCTCTTCGAAACCAGCGTCCCCGGCGTCTTCGCCGTGGGCGATGTTCGCCACGGCTCAGTCAAGCGCGTAGCCTCGGCCGTGGGCGAGGGCTCTATCGCCGTGCAGTTTGCGCACCAGTATCTGGCTGGCTTCTAATGCGGAGGAACTTTTCGAATGTGGGAGTGGAACGGGTAGATGGCTGAGCTGGTAAAGCCCGTCGAAGTGCAGTCGGTCGCTCTTGCCGAAGTGGCAGCAGCGTTGCAGCAGACCCTTCCCTTTGCCGGCACAGTGGTCTCGTCGATTCAGGACGTTGGTCCCATCGACCTGATCACTCTCTCTGCCGGAACAGAGCTGGCAGCCCCCGACAGCGCCACCCGCTTCTATTGGATTGTGCTCAGCGGAGAAGTGCACGCCGAGCGGCCTGAAGATGACGGAACCCGCACCGTGATCGGCTGCGCGGCCGAGGGCGAGGGTTTCGGCGAAACTCCCTTTCTGGCTGGCAAACCGCACTCTCCCTTCTTCCTTGTTACATCGCGCGAGTCGCGCCTGGTTCGCTTCACTGAGGAGCAGTTCTGGAAGCTGATGGCCTGCTGCCCCGCGCTGCGCTCCGCGGTGCTGGCGAACATGGCCCAGCGCGTGCAGACTTATCAGGTAGAGGCACTCCATCGCGAGAAGCTCGTCTCGCTCGGCACGCTGGCCGCGGGCCTCATGCACGAGCTGAACAACCCCGGCGCCGCGGCTCGCCGCTCTGCCGCACAGCTGCGCGAAAATCTACTCCGCCTGCAGGAAGTGAGCCTGCGCAACAGCAACCGCCAGAAGACCCCCGAGCAGATGGAGTGCATGCGCGGCCTGCTCAATCACGCCGTAAACGGCGGATGCCGCTTGCAGGCCATGAGCAGCCTGGAGCAAGCTGACGCCGAAGAGGCCATGGGCGAGTGGCTCGCCGCCTCCGGCGTTGACCACGCCTTTGAGATCGGCCCCGTTCTCGTCGGTATGGGCTTCGAGCGCGAAGAACTCGACTGCGCCCGCGAGCTGTTTTCACGCGAAGCACTCTCTGACGCGCTTAACTGGCTCGGCTGCCTCGTCTC
>DATMUN010000690.1:0-2857 GCA_035563895.1 Occallatibacter sp.
CTATGTGCGAGAAGTGCCAGGGCACTAAATCGCTACGCGATAGCCTGCTGCCCGAGGGCCTCAGGATTATCCCCAGGGGAGAGATGGTGGGTAGCGGGGGAAGCGGCCTGTCTTGAGGATGGAGGTGTCACAAACTTCATCCGAGACAGGAGTTATCCAATGACAACCAAGGCTATCACCCCGCTGCGTCAGCGTATGATCGAGGACATGAACGCGCGCAAGCTGTGCGCGGGAACGCAGAGAGGCCACATCCTCAGCTGCAAGCGGTTCGCTGCGTTTCTCAAGCGCTCACCTGAGACTGCGACATGCGAGGACATCCGCCTGTTCCAGCTGTACCTGGCTGAAACGGGCATGAGCATTTGCAACCGCAACCGCATCATGACCGGGGTAGGTTTCCTGTTTCGGATAACGCTGCGACGGCTCGACCTCGCTGCCGAGATCTATCACCTGCGCGAGCCCGAGAAGATTCCGCAGGTGATGAGCCCTGATGAGATACGCAGGCTCTTAGCCCTGGCCAGCAGCCTCAGGGTGCGCGTCCTGCTCAGCCTCGGCTATGGCTGCGGCCTGCGCGCCGGCGAGATCGTGCGCCTGAGGGTCAAGCATATCGACAGCGCGCAGAAGATCATTCGCATCGAGCAGTCCAAGGGCCGCAAGGATCGCAATGTCATGCTCTCGCCCGAGATGCACAAGCTGTTGCGACAATGGTGGAAGGTGCGTCCGTCACGGCACGATGCGGGAATCCCCGTGCAGGAGCGTTGGTTATTTCCCAGCAGAAAAAACTCCGGCAAGCCGATGACCACCCGTCAGCTGAGCCGGCTGTTTCATGCAGCGACCGAGGCGGCTGGGATCAAGAAAAGCGTGACGCTACATGCACTGCGCCACAGCTTCGCCACCCATCTTCTTGAGCACGGCCGGGATAGCAGGCTGATCCAGGCGCTGCTCGGGCACGAGAAGCTCGATACGACGGCGCGCTATACCCGCGTTGCCACCGGCATGATCGCCAACATCGAGAGCCCGCTCGACATGCTGGGACAGCCACGCCGAAAGGGCAAAAAGTCCCAACGGAAGATTGCTCCAATTAGCGCGGAGATGACGAGCACGGATCAGCCGCAAGCGTAAGCGCCCATAGCGGTGTGCCGTCCCAAGCTGGAGGTCGCGGGCATCCTCCGCGACCACGGGGCGGCGTGGCGACTTGCCAATGCCGGTCACGTCAGCCTCGGCCAGTTGAAGGTGATGTCGGCCATCGAGTGCTGCCGCACGGCAGCGCTCGGCGGGCATGTCGAGCGTTGTGAGAATTGCTCGCACACCATCATCGCCTACAACTCCTGTCGCAACCGGCATTGCCCGAAGTGTCAGGGTGCGGCGGCACGGGAGTGGCTGGCCGAGCGAGAGGCGGAGTTGCTGCCGGTGCCGTACTATCACGTCGTATTCACCCTGCCGGCTGCCATCGCCGACATCGCCTATCAGAACAAGGCCGTGATCTACGACCTGTTGTTCAAGGCCTCATCGGAGGCCATGCTCACAATTGCGGCCGATCCCAAGCATCTCGGCGCTCGCATCGGCATCTTGTCCGTCCTCCACACCTGGGGCTCGGCAATGACCCACCACCCGCATGTGCACATGATCGTGCCGGGCGGTGGGTTCTCGCTCGATAGCAGCAAGTGGGTCGCCTGCCGGCCGCGCTTCTTCCTGGCGGTGCCCGTGCTCTCGGAACTGTTCCGCGGGTTGTTCCTGCACAAGCTCCGCGCCGCTCATCGGGCCGGCCAACTGCAGTTCTTCGGCAAGCATGCTCGGCTTATCGATCCGCGAGCATTCGCCGCGTGTCTGCGGCCGCTGTACAACAAAAAGTGGGTGGTCTACTGCAAGCGCCCCTTCGGCGGGCCGAAGCAAGTCTTGCGCTATCTCGCGCGCTACACCCATCGCGTCGCCATCTCCAATCGCCGCTTGCTCGCATGCGACGAGAAGAGCGTCACCTTCAAGTGGAAGGACTACAGGCTCGAAGGCCGCGAGCGGTACAAGGTGATGACGCTCCCCATCCACGAGTTCATTCGCCGCTTCCTCATGCATGTGCTGCCCGCAGGCTTCCATCGCATCCGCTACTATGGCCTGCTCGCCAGCGGCAAACGCGCCGAGAACATCGCCCGCGCCCGCGAACTGCTCACGCTACCGTTAATTGCCGTTGATGCCATCAGAGCTGCCAACAAAAACGCAGATCAACCGCAAACACCAGAACATCACTGCCCCTGCTGCGGTGGTCGCATGCTCATCATCGAGCGGTTCGAGCGCGGCTCAACCCCGCATCATCACGCAAGCCCACCAGCGCCAGCGATCAGGATCGATACCTCATGATCAGTCCGCCCGATCGCGATGCCTCAATGCCGCTCGTTTTTGTCGCTGCCGCGCGGCTGAACATGCCTCGGCTCGCACAAATTCTTTGCTCGTGCAGAAAACTACTGCTCGATCCGCGCTTCTTTGCCCACGAAGCAGTCAGCGCAAACGCGCCGGCATGCTTCGCCCTGCGCAACCGCTCCAGCTCTCGCCTCGCGCTGGCATGCACGCGACACGCTCGCCGCTCAAATCCCCATAGCTGAGCCCGCGGCACGGCCCGACCGAGCCTCACTCCCGCGATTTCGTGCCTTGGCGCTTTTCGGCCGCCGGTCGCCGCAGCGCGTGGCTAGCTCATCGTTGCCGGCGTCCGAAAACCTGCACAAGAGCCGACATGTGCAGGTGCAGCAAAAACTACTACTCGATTGCCTCGTCGGCGCGCAGCAAAATGGAAGTGGGCATATCGATACCGAGCATCTTCGCGGTCTTCAGATTGACGATCGACTTGAATTTATCGGCTTGTTCGATGGGA
>DATMUN010000691.1:0-2755 GCA_035563895.1 Occallatibacter sp.
GGCGAGGTGGACATGGCCCGCCAGGAGCTGAACGTCCTTCGCATGCGTCTGCTCGGCGCGGAAGTCCGCGGCGTCTCCTCCGGCTCGAAGACGCTGAAGGACGCCATCAGCGAAGCCATGCGCGACTGGGTCACCAACGTCCGCTCCACGTTTTACATCCTGGGCTCCGCATTAGGCGCGCACCCCTACCCGACTATCGTCCGCGACTTCCAGCGTGTCATCAGCCTTGAAATCAAGGAGCAGATCCTCGAGAAGGAAGGCCGCCTGCCCAACGTCGTCATCGCCTGCGTTGGCGGCGGCTCCAACGCCATCGGCGCATTCTACGAGTTCATCCCCGAACGCCAGGTCCGCCTCATCGGCGTCGAGGCCGGTGGCCGCGGCTCCGAGCTCGGCGAGCACGCAGCGCGCTTCAAAGGCGGTGAGCCCGGCGTGCTGCAGGGAACGTACTCCTACGTGTTGCAGGACCAGAACGGCCAGATCGCGCTCACTCACTCCGTCTCTGCCGGCCTCGACTACGCTTCCATCGGCCCCGAACACGCCATGCTGCATGACTCCGGCCGCGCCGAGTACACCGCGCAGGACGATGCCGCCGCGCTCGATGCCGTCGTAAAGCTCTCCCGCACCGAGGGCATTCTGCCCGCACTCGAAAGCGCCCACGCCGTGGCCGAGGCCCTGCGCGTGGCGCCCACCCTGTCTCCGCGTGACATACTGGTAGTGAACCTCTCCGGACGCGGCGACAAAGACATGGGCATCCTGGCAAAGGAGCTCAAGCTCCAGGGAGCGTAAACCGAGAAGTCTGATGGCGATACAGTTCAAGCAAAAGCCGGGCCTGGTCATCTACCTCACCGCCGGCGACCCCTCGCTCGAAGCCACACGCGACATCGCGATTGCGGCCATCGACGCAGGTGCGGATGTGCTCGAACTCGGCGTTCCCTTCTCTGACCCGCTCGCCGACGGCCCCGTGATCCAGCGTGCCAGTGAGCGCGCCCTTGCCCGCGGCACCAGCCTGCACGACGTCCTCAAGCTGACCCGTGAGATTCGCGCCGCCCGCCCCGAGGCCGGCCTCATCATCTTCAGTTATTTCAACCCCATCCTGCGCTACGGGCTCAGCAAGTTTGCCGACGATGCAGCCGCAGCCGGAGCCGACGGCGTCCTGGTCACCGATGTGATCGTGGAAGAAGCCGCCGACTACCTGGCGGCGCTCGGCCGCGTCGGCCTAGCGCCGGTCTTCCTGGCCGCGCCTACCAGTCCAGATGACCGTCTCGAAGCCATCGCCACGCACAGCAAGGGGTTTGTCTACGCCATCTCCCGCACCGGCATCACCGGCAAGCAGCAGAGCCTGACTTCGGATGCAGCGGCTCTCGTCGAGCGCATTCGGCGATGGACCACGCTGCCGGTAGCCGTGGGATTCGGAATCTCCAACGCGGACCACGTCACGCAGGTGGCGCAGTTCGCGGATGCAGCGGTTGTCGGCAGCGCCATCGTCGAGTTGATCGAGAGGTCGGCTCCTGAGACAGCCCCCGGCTCCGTCGCCCGATATATCAAGGGTCTGCGCCATGCCGCACCCGCGGAAGCGCTGGCCCGTTAATCGCGAGCTTCTCGAGCCCGTGGCTCCCCAGCCGCTGGCACGGTTTCAACTCAAGCTTTTTCCTGCACTTGCGCGGGGTCTTTCCCCCACATCGGGAGACCCCGCAGGCAAAGTGCCCTATGAGGATGGAATGACAATCGACGAATTGCGTGTACGCATCGACGTGCTGGATCAACAGCTCGTCGAGCTGCTCAGTGAACGTGCCAAAGCGGCGCTGATGATAGGACATCTCAAGGTCCAGACCTCGCTGCCGGTCTACGAGCCGGCCCGCGAGAAGATCATCTACGCCAATGTGCGCGCCCATAACAAGGGCCCGCTGCCCGACATTGAGCTCACGCACATCTATGAGCGCATCATCGACGTGATGCGCGCACTGCAGAGAAATGAGCTGGCCTCAGAGCGCAGCGCGCAGCAGAGCCAGGGCACCGGCGCACAGGCGCCAGAAACAGGGAACAAGCAATGATCGTAGCAATGCAGGGAACCGCCACTGAAGATCAGATCGACGCAGTCATCGAGGCGATGACCGAAGCCGGCCTCGGCGTCCACCGCACCACCGGCTCCATTCAGACCATTCTGGCTGGAGTCGGCGCCACAGCCTCCGTTGACCTCGGCGACTTCGAACAGCTGCCGGGTGTCGAGTCTGTCCACCGCATCAGTTCGCCTTACAAGCTCGCGGGCCGCGGCTTCCGCCCCGAAGGCACCGTCGTCGAGTTCCGCAACGGCGTCAAGATCGGCGGCACAGAGATCGTGGCCATGGCCGGGCCATGTTCAGTCGAAAACCGCGATCAGATCTTCGAGACCGCCAAGCGCGTAAAGGCTGCCGGAGGCAAGTTCCTCCGCGGCGGAGCCTTCAAGCCGCGCAGCTCGCCGTATGCCTTCCAGGGACTCGGCATCCCCGGCCTCGAGCTGATGCGCGAAGCCGCCGACGCCCACGGCCTGCTCGTCGTCAGCGAGGTCATGGAGATTGCGCAGATCGAGCCCATGCTGCCGCTCGTCGACATGTTCCAGGTTGGCGCGCGCAACATGCAGAACTTCAACCTGCTGCGCCAGCTCGGCCAGGTCGACAAGCCCGTTCTGCTCAAGCGCGGCATCGCCGCCACCATCGAGGAGCTGCTCCTCGCCTCCGAATACATCCTGCAGGGCGGCAACTACAACGTCATCCTCTGC
>DATMUN010000692.1:0-2165 GCA_035563895.1 Occallatibacter sp.
TTCCGTGAAGTTCATACGACGACCGCTCGCGCTCCCTCAAGCGTCATCCTGGACTGCGTTGCTCGCCAGCGGGCACAAGATGATCCAATTGTGCAATTGGCCATCCGGTTAAGGGAGTTTCCGTCTCGATTGATGGGGCGATCGCGGCCACGACCGTTGGATCTCGAAGACTTCACTTTCCTCGGCCGTGACGGCGACCAAGGCTTGGCGTTTGGGTTGACAGGTGCCTTCTGGCAAGCCGACTACGGTTTGCTTGAAGTTCGAACATTGGAAGCGTTTAAATCTGTGGACAGACTGGATGTCTGTCAGTTGGTAATGGGCTTTGAAGTGGAGTCTACGCCATCGGGCGAGGCTCTTTTGACTACGGAGACACGCGTCTTTTGCCCGACCTCTGAGACGCGTCGCAAGTTTGCCCCTTACTGGTACATCATCCGCCCAGTTAGCGGTCTGATCCGGCGGCGGACCTATCCGTCATTTTGTGGGCGAGGCATATCATGAGAGGTAAAAATCATGGATATGCCAATGAAGAAGCGCACGGTAGCCTCGCAGGCAGCGGCCCGCGGGCCGCTGCCTGAACTGCCCGCAGAACTGCTGGACCAACTGGTCAAAGGGCCGATGACGCCGGTCGAGGTGCAGGACCTGATGCTGGCGTTCAACAAGGCGCTCATCGAGCGCGCGATGGGCGCAGAGATGAACCTGCATCTGGGCTACCAGCAGGGCCAGGCCAAGCCACCCGGGCAGGCCAACGAGCGCAATGGCGCCAGCGGCAAGACGGTGATTACCGATCGGGGGCCGGTACGCGTCGAGGTACCCCGCGACCGTGACGGCAGCTTCGAACCGGTCCTGATTCCCAAACACGAACGCCGCTTCACCGGCTTCGACGAGCGCATCATCGCGATGTACGCGCGCGGCATGAGCGTGCGCGAAATCCAGGCGTTTCTGGCCGAGAGCTACGGCACCGAAGTGTCACCCGACTTCATCAGTTCGGTCACCGACGAGGTGATGGCCGACGCGCTGAGCTGGCAGAACCGCCCGCTCGAGGCGATGTACCCGGTGGTGTTCTTCGACGCACTGCGAGTCAAGATCCGCGGCGACGGCGTGGTCAGCAACAAGGCCGTGTATCTGGCGCTGGGCATCCAGGCCGACGGCCAGCGCGACGTGCTGGGCCTGTGGATCGAACAGACCGAGGGCGCCAAATTCTGGCTCAAGGTATTCAACGAACTGAAGACCCGCGGCTGCCAGGACATCCTGATCGCGGTCGTCGACGGTCTGAAGGGGCTGGCCGATGCGATTGGCACCGCTTACCCCCGCACCACCGTGCAGACCTGCATCGTGCATCTGATCCGCAACAGCCTGGAGTACGCCAGCTACAAGGACCGCAAGGTACTCGCCGCAGCGCTGCGCCCGATCTACGCCGCCGCCAGCGAACAGGCCGCGCAGCTTGCCCTGCAGGCGTTCGCTGACGGCCCGTGGGGCATCAGGTACCCGACGATTGTGCAATCGTGGCAGCGTGCCTGGGAGCACGTCACGCCGTTCTTTGTATTTCCACCCGAGATTCGACGGGTGGTGTACACAACAAACGCCATCGAAAGCCTGAACATGCAGTTACGCAAGATCATCAAGACCCGGGGCCACTTCCCGAACGACGAGGCGGCCATCAAACTGCTCTGGCTCGCGCTGCGCAACGTGCTGGCCAAATCCGTGCGTGCAGCCTTCGACTGGAAATCCGCCATGAACCAGTTTGCTATCCTGTTCGGTGAACGATTCACGCAGGCGCGAGGCTAACGATTTAATCAACCGCCTCGCCCACAAAAATACGGACAGGTTCGCGGCACCTACTTTTCTTTGCAGCGGCAAAGAAAAGTAGGCAAAAGAAAGCCGCTAAAAACCGCTAATGCCTGTCCCCTTGCATCACGCGCCGTCAATGGTAGTGGCTCCGGGGCGTCTGTCACCTCGCACCTTCTAACTGAGTGACCAAGGGCTCATCCTTCCGGCGGCGCTACGCGCGCCGTGGGGCATAACTGAAAACCATGTGCGTGCGCACGTTTTCGCGAAAGCCCATCTTTCCCACTGGTTTCCCTTGCAAACCCAACCGCAGCGCGCGCAGCGAGCAGCGGGAGGAATGAGCCCTTTGTCACTAACGAGAAAGGTGCGAGGTGACAGAC
>DATMUN010000693.1:0-6452 GCA_035563895.1 Occallatibacter sp.
TCGGTGCTGAAGCCAGCGGAGAATGTGGAGTTGCGCGCGTTCGAAGTGGAGCGCGAGCAGAAGCAGGAGCTGCTGGAGCACTTGCTGGATGCCGAGGATGGAAGCTTTATCGTCTTCGTTCGGACCAAGCATGGGGCCGATCGCGTGGCGCGGCGGCTGGAGCGTGCCGGTGTGCCGGCGACGCGTATCCACGGCGATCGCACGCAGGCCCAGCGCAACACGGCGCTGCGAAGCTTCTCTGAGGGGCACTGCCGGGTGCTGGTGGCGACGGACGTAGCTGCGCGTGGTATCGACGTGAAGCATGTGGCACACGTGGTGAACTTCGATATTCCGAAGGAGCCGGAGGACTTTGTGCACCGCGTGGGACGGACGGGGCGTGCATCTGCGAAAGGCGTGGCTTCGACGTTTGCGGCTGCGGCGGAACGCAATGAGCTGAAGAAGATCGAGAAGAAGCTGGCAGTTACGATGAAGCGCTATCGTGTGCGGCCGGTGGCTGCGTAAGCGACGGGTTTGCTTCAGGAGGCCGCGGGCTCAGGCTCGCGGCTTTCCTTTTTGGGCAAGGTGTAGATGGCGCAGGCGAGCCATGCGAGGGGCGTCCAGACGTAGGCCCAGGATTTGATGTCGGCGGTGAGGCCGAGCTCGGCGAGCGCTGTGGCAGCTACGACGACGATGGGCCATGTTGGGCGGCCTAGTTGCGGCGCTCGGAACGCTGCGGCGAAGACGACGGGAAAAAGCGCGGCTTCGTCGGTGATCCACGCGTAAGGCGAGGCAGCAACGGCGACGGCGAGCAGGAGGAGGCCTTCTCTGTCCCAGCGCCAGGTGGTGCGACGCGAGCAGAAGTAATAGACGGACCAGATGCAGGCGAGGACCGTAGGCACGAAGCGGAGCCAGTTGGCCGGTGAGTGCAGGAGCAAGGGCAGGCCGACGCTGAGGGTAGGTGTGTAGCGGTTGGCGAGCGAGGCGGTGTGGAGGAAGGCGAAGTAGTGGGCCCAAACGCGGGGATCGAGGGCGAGGGTGAGAGCTGAGCCGATGGCGGCGGCTGAAACGGCTCCGGCGAGGACGAGCCAGGCGCGGCGGCAGACGATCCAGAGGAGCAATGCGAGCGCGAAGGCGGCGAAGAGGTGCGGCTTGAGGAAGAGGGGGAGCAGGGCTGCTCCGGCGAGGAAGGAGCGTTTTTCAATCCATGACAGAAACAGGACGATGGAGACGAGGAAAAGAATGCCGAGCTGGCCGGCCTGAAGACAGGTGAGCGCGGGGACAAAGAGGAATCCGGCGAGCGGTGCGAGGGAACCGGGGGGAGCGAAGAGCATGCCAAGCAGCCGGAGCGAGAGCGCCAGGATGGCGAGCATGGTCATCGTCCAGACAAAGAGGCCGGCCTTGGCGCTGAGCAGGCCGATGGGCCAGAGCAGGAAGAGTGCGATGGGCGGGCTGGGGGTGATGCGGGGTTCGGCGCCTGCGTAGCCTGCGGCGCGCTCAAGGGCGAGGCAGGCGGGGATGTCGTAGGAGTTGGCGTGATGGGCGAGCTGTTGGCCGCCGGCCCAGTAGCCGATGAAGTCGGATTCGGTTGGGTTTTTGGACTGAAGGGCGAAGGCGTAGAAGAGAGCGATGACAGAGAAGCCGGCGAGCACGATGCTGGCCGCGGCGAGCCGCCGGCCTAGTGGCGGGCGCGGAACTGACTCAGACGGCGAGAGTTGTGGCTCTGTCATTGGTTTCACTGTACACGCGGTGCGTGGCTGGGGCGAGGAACCGGGGTAACGGCAGTGCGCCGAGGAAATCCACGGCGCAATTCGTTGACTCTGCCCGGAAATTGCCGTATTCTAGAGTCCTTGCGCGGTGTTGTGCCGTGCGTCTGGGTGCGCGCACCTGGGCGGAGCTGGGAAAGGCCTGAAAGTTAGGCACTTCCGGGCGACGGCGGCTGGAGCTGGACCTGAGAGAAGTGGAGTGGTCCGGCAGTCCGGAACGAGCCCCGCAATCCTCACGCGAACAGGATTGTTTGGCAGTGGGTGGGAACTTTGGCCCGTGTTTCTGGCATGGGCGTATGCGCCGCGCGCGCGATTTTTAGTTTGTGATGACGGCTGGAACCGATTGGGGCGGCCGGGCAGAAGAAGGCAGGAGAGAGATGTCGACCTTTGTTCCGAGCGGGAAGACGATTGACCGCAAATGGTATGTGGTGGATGCCGAGGGGCAGACGCTGGGCCGTCTGGCCACGAAGGCTGCCAGCGTGCTGAGCGGCAAGCTGAACCCCCAGTATGTGCCGTACATCGACACGGGCGATCACGTGATTGTGATCAACGCTGAGAAGGTCCGCCTGACGGGCCTGAAGAGCCAGAAGAAGGTTTACCGCCGCTACACGGGCTTTCTGGGCGGTCTGCGCGAAGAGTCGTTTACGCGACTGATCGCGCGCAAGCCGGAGAAGGTGCTGGAAGAGGCGATCAAGGGCATGCTGCCGAAGAGCAAGATGGGGCGGCAGATGGCAACCAAGCTCAAGGTTTATCGCGGCACCGACCATCCGCATGCGGCGCAGAAGCCGGTGTCGCTGGACGTCGCGTAACAAGTTTTAGCCGCGCTCCGGACGGGGGCGGCAGAGAGAGTTAAGAGAGAATGGCTGATCTGGTTCAATACTACGGGACGGGCCGCCGGAAGTCGGCGATTGCCCGCGTCTTTCTGCGTCCGGGAACGGGCGAGTGGAAGGTAAACGGCAAAGGTTTTGACGAGTACTTCGTCACCGAGCAGCAGCGCGTCTCCGCGAAGAAGAGCCTCGCGGTGGTGGAGCTGGCGTCGAGCTTCGACGTGGTGACGACGGTTGCGTCGGGCGGCGTGGCCGCACAGGCCGATGCCGTGAAGATGGGCGTTGCCCGTGCACTGATCCTGTTCAACCCGGAGCTGCGCAAGGCGCTGAAGGCCGAAGGCCTGCTGACCCGCGATGCGCGTGTGAAGGAGCGCAAGAAGTACGGTCAGAAGGGCGCCCGTAAGCGGTTCCAGTTCTCGAAGCGCTAGTTTTGGGTTCGCAGTTCTTAAGTTCACAGCTGGCTGGCGCCGGCTGTGGACTTTTGAACTAAGGCAGTTCAATCTCCCGCGAAGGCGGGCTTAATCCGGCAAACAGTAGGATTGCCCGGATGCAATCCACAAAGGAGCTCAATGGCCACGATCACCATGAAGGAGCTGCTCGAAGCAGGTGTTCACTTCGGGCATCAGACCAAGCGCTGGAACCCGAAGATGAAGGAATACATCTTTGGCGAGCGCAACGGGATCTACATCATCGATCTGCAGAAGACGCTGAAGCTGTTCAAGGATGCGTCGAAGTTCGTTACCGACCTGACCTCGACCGGCAAGCTGATCCTGTTTGTCGGCACCAAGCGCCAGGCGCAGGACGCGGTTGCTGAGGAAGCGACGCGCGCCGGCATGCCGTACATCAACCAGCGCTGGCTGGGTGGCTTGCTGACGAACTGGGTGACGGTGCAGAAGTCGGTGAAGCGCCTTCAGGAACTGGATGAGATGGCTGTTGACGGCCGCTACGAGCTGCTGACGAAGAAGGAAGTGATCCGTCTGGAGCGCGAGCGCAAGCACCTGCAGGCGAATCTGGCCGGCATCAAGAATATGAAGCGTCTTCCGGATGCTCTGTTCGTGGTCGACTCGAATAACGAAGCGATTGCCGTGAAGGAAGCTCGCAAGCTGGGCATCCCGGTGGTTGCCGTGGTGGATACGAACTGCGACCCGACGGTTGTGGATTACGTGATCCCGGGCAACGATGACGCGCTGCGCGCGATTCGCCTGTTCACCTCGAAGATCGCCGACTCGGCGGCCGAGGGCGTGAACCTGATCGGCGACAAGGCGTTTGCCGAGGAGCCGGTAGCAGAGGTTGAGGCGGGCGAGGCTGTTGCGGTTGAGGCTGCGGCGAGCGAAGACGTCGACCTGGAAGCTGCCCTCGGTGGCGGAATCCGCAAGGCTCCGGCGGCGGTGACGGCCGTTGAAGAGACGGAAGCAGCAGCGGAAGGCTTTTAATCATCAGTGCGCGTGACCGCGCGCATACTGAGAGAAGCGTGGCCGCCATTTGAGCCACGCTTTTCTTCTGTAAGGCAGGGTGCGGCCCAGCGGGCTGCGGAGACTAGAGAAGCGAGATGACGACTGTGAGCGAGAAGATTGATGCAAAGTTGGTGAAAGACCTGCGCGAGAAGAGCGGCGCCCCGATGGGCGACTGCCTGAAGGCGCTGCAGGAGTCGAAGGGCGACATCGAAGCGGCGTTCGTGGTGCTGCGCAAGCGCGGCATGGCGTCTGCGCAGAAGAAGGCCGCGCGTACGACCAACGAAGGCACGGTGGGCACCTACATCCACGCGGGCGGCAAGATCGGCGTGCTGATCGAGGTGAACTGCGAGTCGGACTTCGTGGCCCGTACGGACGACTTTCAGGATCTGCTGAAGGACATCGCGATGCACATCGCGGCGAGCGATCCGCGCTACGTGAAGCCCGAGGACGTGACGGCCGAGGACCTGGAGCGCGAGAAGGAGATCTATCGCGCACAGGCTGCTGCGACCGGTAAGCCGGCTCCGGTGATCGAGAAGATCGTCGAGGGCAAGATGGCGAAGTTCTACGAGGAAGTCTGCCTGCTGGAGCAGCCCTTCATCAAGGATCAGGCTGTGAGCATCAAGGAACTGATCGCACAGAAGGTCGGCAAGCTGGGCGAGAACATTACAGTGCGCCGCTTTGCGCGCTTTAAGGTGGGTGCGCCGGACTGGACCGTGGCGCAGACCAAGGCAGTGGAAGCTGCGGCTGAGTAACAGCGGCGGAAGAGCAAGACAAAAGGCCCGGAGCGAGTGCTCCGGGCCTTTTTGCGTTTGTGGTACGAAGGGGGAAGCTGCGATTGCTGCGGCGCGGTTAGAACGATAGGTGGAGGGAGACGGAGGCGGAGGACTGGGTCTGAGTGCCGGGGCCGCTGTGACTGCCGCCGGGGCCGCCGTGGCCCATGCCGCCAACACCGCCGCCCGGGCCACCGCTCATACCGCCGGTGCTGCTGGAGCCCATGCCCATCATGGCTGAGGCAGAGAAGTCGACGCGGCCGGAACGAGCGTGGGGGCTGTCGTATGTAGCGAGGCCAGAGCCGTAGCCGTGCATGGCGAAGGTGCTGCCGTTCATGCCGGGCAGGGTGAGCGGGCTCTGGTAGGAGAGACGGAAGTTGCCGACGGAGGAGGCTACGGGCAGGCTGAGTCCACCGCGGGTGAGCTGGCTGATGGTGGGGAGCACGCCGAGGGCGGTGCCGAGGCCAGTGTAGCCGCTGGCGTTGAGGCCGCGGCTCGCGTCGCCTGCGAGCTGGAAGAGGGAGCCGAGATTGAGGCTGCCGCCGCGGGGTCCGCCACCCATGCCACGGTTCATGCCGCTGGAGGATTGCATGGGGCCTGCGCCCATCTCTGTTCCAGTGCCGCCGTGAAAGCCCATGCCCTGATTCATGCTGGGAGCGGTGCCCGCGTTCCCACCGTAGCCGGGGCCGTCTGCCTGCATGGAGTCCTCTTCCATCGGACCACGCATTCCGCCACTGTGGTGGCCGCCGGTTTGTATGCCGGGTCCGGCGTTGTCGGAGGCGGAGCGGCTCTGTGCGAGGCCGTTAGTCTCGCCGGGCATGGGTGCGTCCATTGGGGAGCCGGAGGCCGCGGCAGAGATGTCGTTTTGCGAGGCGGCGCGGACGCCCATCCGCATTACGTCGCGCAGCAGGGCGTTCCACGCTGCAAAGGAGTCGGTCTGGGGCGCTGGAGCGCCGGGTAGCGCGTCAGCGGTGGTTGAAGTGGAGGGCAACGTTGCATCCTGGCCGGAGGCCGTGAGCGGTGCTTGTGCGTGCGCGAGGCTGGATGCGGTGAGGGCCAGGGACAGAAGGGAATAGAAGCAGAAAGGGGAAGCACGATAAGAACGGAATGTGATCAACCGGATACCTCAGGGCGTTGATGCGCAGTGAGGGCCGCCCTATTAGGTCAGACGCGCGTTGCGCCGTTTGCGATGACACGCAGGCAGGTGTGTTGCGCCGTGATTGGGTTTTTGTAGATTCGGTATTGACCCCGACGTGCTGAACAAGGTCTACGCCGACCGCCCGAACTGGTCACTACAGGCGCATGGGCAGATGGCGGCGTTCTCCAATCCGCGGGTGTGGGAGTTTATGAGCCGCGTGCTGAAGTGTGCGGCGATCAAGCCGTGAGATGGATGAGCGAAGGCCCGCAGCTGCGATGCTGCGGACCCTTTTTTGTGCGGTGTGCTCGGTTCATGCGGCGGAGACTTTGCGTACGCGATCGAGGAGGCTGGCGATGGTCCACTTGTCGAGGCGCTGCATGAGGGCGGCGTCGGCGTCAGAGTAGACCTCTTCGAGGACTCCGCGGACGTGTTGGCCGACGGCGCAGTTGGGGCTGGGCTCGTTGCGGTGCATGCGGAAACCGGTTTCGGAGCCGAGGGCCTGACGCACCTGGCGGAGGGTG
>DATMUN010000694.1:0-3685 GCA_035563895.1 Occallatibacter sp.
ACCTTTCCCCTTACTGGCCGTTTCGCTGGGCACGCTCACGGCTCTTTCGCTCTTCGCAACCGGGTTGTACTACTTCAGGCGCACCGAGGATACCTTTGCTGATTTCATCTGAGCCTCGCGGCGAGGTCGCGATCCGCTGCACTGATCTGGGCAAACGCTACAGAATTGGCGAGCGTGCGCGCTATCATGCCCTGCGCGATACCATCTCTACTGCGCTTACAGCCCCGTGGCGTCTGCTGCAGCGCAATGCTGAATCGATCGGCGACGATGCAACTCTATGGGCTCTCCGTGGACTTTCTCTCGAGGTGCGCCATGGAGAGGTGCTCGGCATAATCGGCCGAAACGGCAGCGGTAAGTCCACATTGCTCAAGTTGCTCTCGCGCATCACGCGGCCCACGGAGGGAGTAGCAGAGATCAATGGCCGCCTGGGAACTCTGCTCGAAGTGGGCGCCGGCTTCCATCCCGAGCTCACAGGCCGCGAAAACATCTACCTGAACGGCGCAATTCTGGGTATGCGCCGCAAAGAGATCGACCGCAAGTTCGACGAGATCGTGGCATTCTCAGAATGCGAGCGCATGCTCGACACAGCGATGAAGCACTACTCGAGCGGAATGTATGTACGCCTTGCATTCGCTGTTGCAGCACACCTCGAGACGGAAATCCTGCTCGTGGATGAAGTACTCGCTGTTGGTGACGCAGTCTTTCAGAAGAAGTGCCTCGGCAAGATGAATGATGTGGCGCACGAAGGACGCACAGTGCTCTTCGTAAGCCACAACATGCTCGCCATCGATGGCTTGTGCTCGCGCGCAATCTGCCTCCACGACGGCAAGGATATCCTCGACGGATCACCGTCATTCGTCACATCTACCTATTTGAAGAACTGGCTGCCGCTGCACAACGAAGTAATCTACGAGGACTACGCAACAGCTCCCGGACATGAGCTTATCCGCCTTCATCGTGCATCCGCACGGCCACTGCAGGCAGAGAACGCAAAGATTACTATCAACACACCAATCCTTGTGGAGTTCAGCTATTGGAGCTCGGCGGAGCACTCTGCGATCGACTTGGCAATTCAGATTCGCAATGAACATGGAATCGATGTGTTTGCATCTGCAAACGGCGAAGACCCCACGATTGGGAAGGGCCTGCTGCACAGTTCCATCGTGATCCCTGCGGATCTTCTGAACAGTGGGACCTACAGCGTGTCACTTTTTGCGCAGCTCGGTAGCTCAACTTACCTGGCCGAATGGCTCGATATCATCATATTTGAGGTTTTCGACGAAGTCTCGCCAGCAGGCAGAGCGTACTACCAGAACTGGCCAGGCGTCGTGCGGCCCCGTTTGTCCTGGCAGACAAGAGTCATTGCTCCTTTGCCTCGCACTATATTTGAGGCTCGACGCCATGCCGAGTGAGGCAATCGATAATCAATCCGGATCGGGAGCATACTCTGTTGATCTGATAACTTCCTTAGATGAAGTGCGCGCAATGCAGGATACGTGGGATCGCCTGAGCGGTCAGATGCTCAAGCCCAACGTATTCTCCACGAGTGCATGGTATGAATCGTGGATTGAGCAGTTGATGAGGGAAGCAGCACCCGGAACTCTTCAACCGTTTCTTTTGGTTCTGCGTAAGCAGGGCAAAGTTGCGGCGGTTGCGCCGCTTGTGCGCCGAATTGTATCTCGCAACGGTCTGTGCGTCCGCAAGCTTGAGTTTCTAACGCATCATGCCGACTACAACGATCTATTAGTTGGCCATTGGGATGAACACACTCTTCAAGCGACGGTGCAGCATTTCGCGCATGTGGCATCGGATTGGGAATTGATTGACCTGCAGGAACTGCGCTCCTCCAGCAGCCCGGCTGACGACCTGCTGTCGAGCGCGCTAAGTGCCGGGCTCAAGGGTACGGCTTGGCCCGAGAGGGAGTCGTGTTTTTATCTGCCGATCGATGCCCCGTGGCACTTAATGCGCCTACGCAGTGGGATGGATTTTGCAGCTCGCGCCATCAGAGACTTCGCTATGTATGAGAAGGATGGGTTTAGAGTTCGCATCGCGGACAAGCCGCACCTGGAGCCGGGATTGCTGCGGCGCATGATTGCCGTCGAGGCACAGAAAAAATACCAGGGAATCTTGTCGGCCCCAGTTATCGGCCAATACCCGGAAGTCTTTCAATCGTTGATTAACAAAATGGGGCCGCGCAGCGAAATTGCAATAGCACTTGCAGAAAAGCACGATAGTCTCATCGCATTCGCACTGTTATTCAGGAGCGGGAACAAGCTGTTGGGATATCTCACAGCGTACGATCGCATGTACGCTTCTTATTCGCCAGGCACCGTCCTCTTCAGTGCCGCAATCGAGTTCGGCTCAGAGCGCCGTTATGATGAGTTCGACCTCTTGCGCGGCGGGGAAGAATATAAACGACGCTGGTCGACGCTATTTCATAAGAACAATCGAGTGCTGTTGTGGAATCCGCGCTGGAAGTCGCGCTTTGCGGCATGGGCCTTGGGACGAAAGTTGAAACAAGCAGCGTCACAAGCATCGCAGCTGAATGAATTTGCTCACTCAGCTGAAATGGGGGATGACGGCGATGCCTGAAGATATTCCTATAGAACGCGCAGTGAATCTCAACTACTATCGAAACGCTGCTGCGCTCGCGGCATTCTCCTTCTATCGCCTCTTAGATGAAGAAGAAGAGCTTTTCGCCAAGTACTACGTGAAAGGCCAGAGCGTGCTCGATCTTGCGTGTGGAATGGCGCGTACGACACTGTTACTGCATGAACTCGGCATGAATGTCCGCGGGATTGATCAATCCAATTTATTCATCGAGACTGCGCGAAAGCGCCTTCCTTATCTCGATCTGCATGAAGGCAGTTTCGACTCCCTGGATGAAGCTGACTCATCGTACGATCATGTACTTCTTGCACTTAATTCAATTGACTACGCATTCCCTGTATCTCAGCGAGAGGCTGCGCTTAGGGAATGTGCGCGCGTCCTCAAACCGGGTGGCACGCTCATTTACTCCTCCCATAACATCAAATCGTTGCATCTCTGTTCTCCTTACTACTGGAATCAAATACGGTGGAAGTTACGCAACTGTGTAAATGCTTCCCACGACAGCAGATACATTCTCGAAGCCGCCCAGCACACTCTGTATACATCGCAGCAGTTCGTTAAGAAGCAAACTGAAACAGCAGGGCTACAGTTTGTTGAACTGTGCGGATTCAAAAAGATCGGCGTTGAGAAACTCGACCAGTATTTTTCTCCGTATCTGCATTACGTATTTCGTAAACCATCGAAGACAGAAGACATCTAATGACTAATCCTCAAAAAATTCGCTGTGCGGCGCTGCTCTATCACCATGTGGGCCCGCTCACTGCTGGTATGTATCCCAAGATGTCGATAGAGCCACGTCAGTTTGAACGGCAGGTTGGGTGGCTCAAGCGGCGCGGGTACGCGTCAATCCTTCCAAGCGATTGGCTCACGTGGCACAGTGGCACTGCCGTATTGCCCGAGAAGCCGGTAATGATCACATTCGACGATGCCTATGCTGATATCGCGGAATACGCATTGCCCGTGCTCAAGCACTACGGATTTACAGCGACAATTTTTGTCGTGACGGAGCGCGTCGGCGCAACCAATTCCTGGGACACGCAGAATGGATATGCGTCCCTTCCATTGATGACCAAAG
>DATMUN010000695.1:0-3573 GCA_035563895.1 Occallatibacter sp.
TTGCAGCCTTCTTCGCAGAAGAAAAGGTCGCCGCCGTAATCGAACCAAGCCGTGACGGCAAGAACTCTGGTGGCTCCGGCGGTACGTTCTTTGACGACAACGGCGCTACGCTGGGCCGCACCCCCTATCTCGCCGAAAAGCAGGTGAAGGTGCCCGTGGCCGTTGCCGCCATCGAGAGCTACGGCCGCCTCTTCCGCCTCGTTGAGGCGCACGTGCCGGTCACCGTCCAGATCGACATCGAAACCAAATTCAGCGGCGAGCACGAGCATGCCTACAACACCGTCGCGGAGATTCCCGGCACCGACCCCAAGCTCAAGGATCAGGTCGTGATGGTTGGCGGCCATCTCGACAGCTGGATCGCCGGCACCGGCGCCACCGACAACGGCGCAGGCACGATCGTTGCGATGGAAGCTGTCCGCATCCTTAAGGCCCTGGGCGTCAAACCGCGGCGCACCATCCGCATCGCGCTCTGGACGGGCGAGGAGCAGGGCCTGTTCGGCTCCAAGGGCTACGCCAAGCAGCACTTCGGCGCTGCGGCACTGTCGACCGCACCTGACCAGCTGGCTCTGCCCGAGTTCATGCGCCGCGCCGCCGGGCCGCTCGAGGTCAAGCCCGAGCAGAAGCTTATCTCCGGCTACTTCAACGTTGATAACGGCACTGGTAAGATCCGCGGCATCTACCTGCAGGGCAACACGGCCATTGCGCCCATCTTTGCGCAATGGATCGCCCCGCTCAAGGACTTGGGAGTGACCACGCTGACCGCGCGCAACACCGGCGGCACCGACCACCTGAGCTTCGACGCCGTCGGCATCCCTGGCTTCCAATTCATCCAGGACGACATGGACTACGAGAGCCGCACCCATCACTCGAACGAGGACGTATACGAGCGCCTGCAACCGGCCGACCTGAAGCAGATCGCTACGGTTGAGGCCATCTTCCTCTACAACGCAGCCCAGCGCGACCAGATGCTGCCGCGCAAGCCGCTGCCCGACCCGCTCGCCGAGGAGAAAAAGCGCGCCCCGCTGAAGGGCATCTTCCCGGGAGCCTTGCCCCCGGTAGAGCCTGAAAAGAAGTAACCCCGCTGGTAAACACAGGCCCGCCTCCCGATTCCGACGAGGCGGGCCTTTTATCTGCTCCCTGCCCCCTATTCCTTGTCCTTCCCCCTCGCCTGCGCGCCGCCCGAGTTTCTGTTAAACTACTCAAAGCGCATTCGAGGGACGAACGCACCAGGCAGGCCCGCCGAATTCGCACCTGTAGCACCATGTCGGGGAGTGGCTCAGCCTGGTAGAGCACCTGGTTCGGGACCAGGGGGTCGGAGGTTCAAATCCTCTCTCCCCGACCATTAAAATCAATGACTTACAGTTGATTCCACGAGCTGGGCATGCACTACTTTTGGTGCAAGGGCGCCACTTGGGGCGCCATTAGCGATCTCTTCTGGTTCCGGTTGAAACAGCATCCGGCGTTCGCTGGCTTCCTTCTGCTGTTGGTTGTTGTCTGTTGAATCCGAGTTCATCACCATCTCCACGACAGCAGAGACTGCGGAGGCCCGCTCATCCCACCACGTCCTGCTGTATCCCTCGAGCGTCATCAGGATCTCGCTGTGGCCCATGTTGTCGCGTGCCACTTCGGGCCGAGCACCGGTGCGACGCATGAGGCTTGCGTGCATGGTGCGGAAGCTCCGGAAATCGATGCCCTTAGGGACGCCGACTTCTTTGGCCGTGGCCTTCAAATGCCGGAGAACGTTCCTTCGCTCCGTTGGTGTTCCCACCCGCGTCGCAAAGACAAAGTCATCCGGCTCGTGATGTTTAGACTCCTGCCAGATCCGGGCTAGTGCCGCCTTCATCACGCCCTGCCCATCGAACGGAACCTCACGATTGCCGTGGAGCGTCTTGGGATCATCAAGGTCTCCATCGTAGAGCCGTTCGTCGATCACGATGCAGTCCTCGAGGATGTCGTTCCACCGAAGCGCAAGGGCTTCGCCCACACGCATCGATCCGAAGACGATCAGGGTCACAATCGTCTTCGTCGGTTCGGGAAGATGCTCGATCACCGCTTTGATCTGCGGGAATGTGAGCAACTGGGTGGGCTTGGAAGGCTTTTTCTTCGGCAGCTTCACTCCAATTGCGGTGTTCCTTTCGATCAAGTCCCAGGTCTTTGCCTGGGTGAGGGCGGCACGAAGTGCGGCATGCATGTTGCAGATCGTGTATGGCGATACTTTGCCAAGAAGCGAGTTGAAGTAAGCTTGGAACTCCATCGTGCTCAACTCGTCGATCTTGCGATCCCCGAATCGTGGAATGAGGTAGCTCGAGAAAAAGAACTCGTAATTCGCTTGAGTCGATTTCTTCAAAAGCGGCCAGCTCAATTCCATGCACTTCTCCTTCAACTGCGAAAGGGTCAGAGGCCTGCCGTCTCCGGCACCCTCGGTTGGCTTGGTTTCTGTCGGCGCATCCGTTGGATCCTCGGATGCAAGATGAGGAGCATTGTTTCTCTCGTTCACCTCCTCCATAAAAATGTCGGCCAGGCGTTGAGCTTCGCGCTGGGAGCGCACCTTGCTCTTAGACCAAACCTTCGACCGACGCTGCGGAACCCCCGAACTGTAGTCCCGGTAGTCCAGCTTCCACTTGTTGCCTTCGTCCCTGACTTTCGGACGTTGGTGTTTTTCGCGCACCGCTTTGACTTCCTCTCCGCGATGCTTCAGCCGTGCGCCCATTATGGGATCGAAGACGATCACTGGCAAGCCTCCGATCCACTGATGAACCTGTTGAAAACGGACGGACGGAACCGAATGTAGCGACCCAGTCGCAGGAATCCAGGGATCTGGCTCGCGTTCGCATAGACCCAACTGACCGGCACCTTGAGGCGAGGGGCGATCTGTTCCGCATCGAAGAGTGGCTCCAAGCTGCCGAGCCAATCAATCAGTGGGGTGATGTGGAATCGATAGTAGCAACCGAGCCGCTGCGATCCGGGAATCTCGTTCGCGTGCGACCGGACCCAATCGACCGTTACAGTGAGAACCGCCGCTACTTCTTCGTCAGAAAAGAGGACACTGGCATATGGGGCTGAGCACCCGGATGCGTGTGGTTGAGGGTTAACCAATTACTTCTCCGTTACGGTTGGCCGGCTCCGGCCGGCGCGCGTAACGGCGGATCGAAGATCCGCCCGAGATTGAATTCCAGATGTTTCTGCACACTGCGCTTCATCGCACTGCTTCTTCCCTTCGTGTAAAACCCTGTTGCGGGCCTTTTGACACGCCTCTGAACCGCATTGTCCATGACGATGGTGTTGTCGATGCCTAGAGCTCCAGCGAAAGCACTGTGGGCATCGAGTATCTTCAGGCCGCTGCCGCTGTTGTTCCAAAGTAGGCGAACTCGAGATCGAGGGCCTGGTTCCAGACGATCGGGTCCGTGACCCAAAAGCGAATCCACGAAGCAAGCTGGCCTGCCCGATAATTTGTACCAGCGAGATTGTTAGTATAGCGCAGTTATCGAGTTAGTCTGATAGCCGCAGTCGGGAGGGTGGAAAAGTGGCAAGCGTCGTTTGCTTTCCACTTTTCCATGCTCCGCATTTGCTTTG
>DATMUN010000696.1:0-2315 GCA_035563895.1 Occallatibacter sp.
CTCGCCGAAATCGCAGCCGCCATCCACACCATCGCCACTCTCATGCGCATACCGTCTCCTCCTGCACCTGCTCTCATCTTGCCGCGCCGCACGCACTTCACTATTCTTTGATTCCTCAGCCCGCAGTAACGTTGGTCCAGCTCCTATGCATCCTCCGGTTGCGCTACTCTGTTGTTCAAGCCGGTTCTTCCATGAAAGCTGCTCTCATCATCCTCATCCTCCTCGGCATCGCCGCCTCCGTCGCGGCCGACTACCTCTGGAAGCGCTGGATGGCGGACCGTCGCCAGGACCGCGCCCCGCATGGCCGCAACCGTCCCTGACACCGCAACTTTCTCGCCCAGCACCCGTTACAATGAAGCACAGGGAGCCGTCCAACGCACATGTCTCGACTCTTCACGCTTCGTTCCCGCTTTCTCGTTCTCGTCGCCGCAGTCCTCGCTTCGTCCGTGGCCGCAGTACCGGCCCGCGCTCAATTTGCCGCGCCGCCGCGCGGCACCCAGGTCCATGACCCGAGCGCTCTCAAGCCGCCCGCAGGCGCACGCGTGGCAATCGTCGAGTTCGAAGATTTGGAATGCCCGGATTGCGCCCGTGCCAACCCGCTCGTCCGCGAGGCCGCGGCCAACTACAAGATCCCTCTCGTACGCCACGACTTCCCTCTGCCGTTCCACGTCTGGAGCATGCAGGCCGCCATCAATGCGCGCTGGTTCGACACTAAGAGCCAGAAGATCGGCGATGAGTACCGCGACGTTGTCTTTGCGAATCAGACATCCATCACCGACCTCAACGGCCTCCGCAGCTTCACTGAGAAGTTCGCCGCAGACCGCAAGATCGCTCTGCCCTTCGCCGTCGACCCCCAGGGCAAGCTCCAGGCGCTCGTCAAAGCGGACTACGCTCTCGGCCAGCGCATCGGCATCGAGCACACGCCCACCATCTGGGTCGTCACCGCCAACAGCAAAGGCGCCCCATTCGTCGAAGTCGTCGATCGCAGCAAGCTCTATCAGTTGATCGATCAGGCTCTCGCAGACACCCGCCAGGCAGCCCCTGCGCGCACATCCGCACACAAGTAGAAACGCCGGGGCATGGGCCCCTTCTTATGCCGGACTTCCAATTCGTTGTCGATATTCAGGCGCCTCCCTTTCGCGTTTGGGAGACACTCCTCGAAGTAGAACAATGGCCCGAGTGGACTCAGTCCATCACCCGCATCGAGCGCCTCGATAACGACGCGCTCTCCATCGACAGCCGGGTCCGCATCATTCAGCCAAAGCTCATTCCCGCCGTCTGGCGCGTCACCGAGCTCGACCACCGCGACCGCATCTTGGTATGGGAGACCGGTAAACCCGGGGTCCGCCTCACGGCCCTTCGTCGCGTCGACCGCACATCTGAGGGTGCACGGGTCACCCTCTCGCTCACCTACAAGGGAATCCTCGGCCCATTCATGGCCTATCAGCTCAGAGACTTGAATTGGCACTATCTCACGCTGGAAGCTCAGGGGCTCAAGGCGCGGGCCGAGGCCGCTGTCCGCGATCTCGCCTTCGCGCCTGCCTAGGTCCGAGCCTAATTTCCCATCTGTATCTGCACCAGCCCCGGATTGCCCGGCGATACCGTCCGGTCCTGCGGCGCGCGCCAGTGGTCGATGTAGCTGATCCGGTGCACGCAGCCGATCGTGCAATGCGGCGAGCAGGTCTTCGCCGTCCGAAACTCCCGCTTCACATCTTCACGCGTGTACTCGGCAATCGGAACCCCCGGGTATCCCCGCTGCTGCGAGCAGTAGTGCACCAGCCCATCCTCGCAGATATACAGGTACCTCGATCCGGCCCGGCAGCGCCAGACGTTCGGCCGTCCCGCCGCAATCGCCTCCTGAAACTTATCGAACTGCGCGTAGTTTGACTTCTTGCGATTCTGCATCGCGTGGTAAACCCGCGCCTCGTCCGGGTTTAGCGGCTTCAGCTGGCCGTCGCCATCGTGAATAATCCCGATCGTCGACTCAAATCCAAGCTCCAGAGCACGATTGCCGATCACCAGCGCATCGTTCGGGTCCTTGAACCCGCCGCCCACCACCGAGTTGATGTTCACATGGAACTCGGCATGTTCGGCCAGCATCTGCAGCTTCTTGTCCAGCACCTTCAGGCTCTTCTTCGACACATCGTCCGGGATGATGTTGTCGATCGAGATCTGCATGTGATCCAGCCCGGCGCGATTCAGCCGCTCGATCCGTTCCACATTCAGCAGGTAGCCGTTCGTAATCATGCCCGCGATCGCGCCGTTCCTGCGGATGCGCCGGATAATCTCGTCCAGCTCCGGGTGCGTCAGCGGCT
>DATMUN010000697.1:0-4492 GCA_035563895.1 Occallatibacter sp.
GAACTTCGAATTCCCCTGGAATTGATCCAGCTTCTCGTACGCCTTCAGGAACGCATCCTGCATCACGTCCTCGGCGTCTTCCCGGTTCTGCGTAATATGCTGCGCAATCCGGAATACCTGCCGGTCGTACTTGCGCACCAACTCGTCGTATGCCGAGACATCACCCGCCTTCACCCTCTCAATAAGGGCTACGTCGGGGTGCTGCTCGTTCTCTGCTACTGTTTGGATGGTCGCCATGCGCGTCGGATGCGGAAATTTAACCCGGGTACGGAAATTGTCAGTCCGGTCAAATCCCTTTCCAGTCTAAACGACTGCACCCTCGGCAGTCAGCCTTGAGTACCTCAGTGGTATTCCTGACGGTTATTCCGCTGGTTCGGCGAGCCCTCGGCCCGCGCAAAGCGTCTTACAGTTGAGTTATGAGGTTCGCGCCATCCCCCGTCGCCGCCCCGGCTCGTCTTCTTGCCGCTATCCTGGCGGCTTGGCTCGCCGTTGCGCCCTTTTCAGCCCTCGCCCTGCAGGCATCGCCCGACTCGGCAGCGAAGAAGTCCACCACTGCCAAGGGCAAAAAGAAGGCAGCCGCATCCGGTAAGCCCGCAACGAGCAAAGCTGCGTCGAAGAAGAGTCCCTCGCGCAAGCCCGCGTCCCGCGCCCAGGCCGCCAGCGACGACGACTCAGCGAAGACCGTCTCGTCCCACCGCTCCTCTGCGCACAAGAAAGCGCCCCGCCTCACCGCGCGCCGCAAGCGCAAGCCCTCCGCCCGAGCCATCCGCTTCCATCAGGCTTTTGTCGCTTCCACTGAGCTGCGGCCTATGGCGCAGCAGCTCATCACCATGCGCACCCCCGCGGCCTACGCTGGGGTCACGTCCTACGCCGAGCGCCACACCGGCGACGCCGCAGCCGCAGCCTATCTCGCGCTGGGCAACGCCTACTTTGCCGACCACCGCTACGCCGACTCCGCCGCCGCCTTCGTCCGCGCCAACAAGGCCTCAAACGTCCTCGACGACTATGCCGACTTCCTCGCCGCGCGCGCCCATCACGAAGGCGGAGAAGACGCGACCGCCGACACCCTGCTGCGCGGCTTCTCCGCGCGCTATCCCGACAGCATCTTCGCCGTCGAAGCGCCCGAACTCGAGGCCAACGTGCTCGTCGCGCTCAAGCAGCCCGCCGCGGCCAGCCGCGTTCTAGACGCTGCACCCGCAGCCGCCACCGGCCGCCCCGGCTACCAGCTCGCCCGCGCTCAGGTTGCCCTCGCACAGGGACAGACCGACGAAGCCAATAATCTCTTCAAGCATCTGCTCTTGAGCGCCCCCCTCAGCTCCGAGGCAGAGACAGCCCGCAACCGTCTCGCCGCATCCGGAGCGGACTCGACACTCACCGCCGACGAGCTTCGCTCGCTCGCCGATGCCTACTACCGCGCGGGCCGCTACGAGCTCGCCGCCGATCGGTATCGCACTCTTGCGCACAAACCCAACGTCTCGCAGGATGCACGCGACACCTTCGATGTAGCTGCCGCCGCATGCGATCTCAAGCTGAAACGTCTATCGACCCCTGAAGCCGAAGCGTTGCCGGACACCGACGACGACAACGGCGCACGCCGCTCCTACCTGTTGATGGAGCTGGCCCGCAACCGCGATGACCGCTCCACCCAGCAGACCCTCGTCGACCAGATGCACTCCCGCTTCCCCCACAGCCAGTGGCTCGCCGAAGCGCTCTTCTCCTCCGGCAACATGTACATGCTCGCGCACGACTACCCCCGCGCTGTCGGGTACTACGCGGACCTGGCCCAGCGCTTTCCCGATCACAAGAACGCCTCCGCCGCTCACTGGCGCGCAGGCTGGCTCGACTACCGGCAGAATCTCTTTGACGATGCCGGCCGCATGTTCGACGAGCAGATTCGTCTCTTCCCATCGGCGCCTGAAACCGCAGCCGCACTCTACTGGCGCTCGCGCATCGATGAGTCGCGCGGCAACAAGTCGCAGGCAGCCGCGCGCTACCGCGCCATCGTCCGCGCCTACGATCATTTCTTCTACGCGCAGATGGCCCGCCAGCGCTTGCAGATTCTCGGTAGCCAGCCTGCGGCAACCGATCCCGATCTCGACCGCTTCAAAGCACCAACCATTCCTCCGCTCGACGACAGCTTCCCCGAGGACAGCGATCACCTCGCCCGCGCGCGCCTGCTGGCCAACGCCGGTCTCAGCGAGTACATCCCGCGCGAGATCGCCGCCGACCCCGACTCCGGCAGCTGGAGCGCTCTTGCCGAAGCGCAGATCTACAACTCCGACGGCGACACTTTCCACGCCATGCGCGCGCTCAAGCGTGCGCTGCCCTTCGCCGCATCCGCGCCCGTCGCGTCCATCCCATTGCCCTACTGGCGCATCCTGTTTCCCGAGCCCTACTGGGACACCATCAAAGCTGAGTCCGCGAAGAACAATCTCGATCCCTACCTCGTCGCCTCGCTCATCCGGCAGGAGTCGGAGTTCAACGCTTCGGCTGTCTCCTACGCCAATGCCTGGGGCCTCATGCAGCTCCTGCCTGTCGTCGGCAAAGCAATGGCGCGCGAAGAAGGTCTTACGCACTTCGATACCTACCAGCTCCTCAACCCTGAGACCAACATCAAGCTAGGCACGCGTTACTTGCGCCACATGCTCGACCACTTTGACGGCGTGACCGAGTACGCCCTCGCCGCATACAACGCTGGAGACAGCCGCGTGGTTGACTGGCGCGCTGCCGGTCCTTACAGCGGAATGGATGAGTTCGTCGAGTCCATCCCGTTTGCGCAGACTCGCGAATACGTGCAGAGCATTCTGCGCAACATCGAAACCTACCGTGATATCGATGCGGTTGCGGCCGGCAAGGGCAGCTCCGCAAGCGGTCACTGACGTACCCCGTTCGATACCGGACAGGCAAGAATTCCGGTTGACGTATTGCGCGCCTGGCGGCAACACTGTACGCAATCAGGGCGGAACCAGCGTCCTGGCCAGCCGTTCGCAGCTGCTGTTGTTCCACGCGGAACCGGCCTGTAAGCGACATTGCCGCTCCGCGCATCCAAATCCACGGAGGAGCAAGATGAACGCTGACCTGCGCTTTCTTGAAGAGTGGATCCCCGAACGCATGGACCCCGGCACTGTCTACATGCTGGAAAACCAGAAGAAGCTGGGCAACGCGGAAAATCCTTACATCGCGGTCATGTCCTGCCCGCGCTGCGGCACCATGGGCCTCATCACCCGACGCCAGCTCTGCGCAGGAGAAATCATGATCTGCGGCGGCGACATATGTTCCGCCGAATACAAGCTTGAGGGCGAAAACATCCTCTTTCGCCGTCCTCAATAGACATACATTAGACCTATCGAGATTTCAGGCCAGAAAGGCCGCGAGTGTGCAAGATGCGCTTGCGGTCTTTCTTATGCGCGCCATTGCCAGGCCTCACTCATTTCCGCTTGTCACAGACTCGACGAAAAAAGTCTGCTAACCTACGCAGCTAATTCGTAGGCCGTATCTGCCCCCTCAGCATCATCCAGTGCGTCGCTCAATATCCAGGGCGGCCGCGGGGCTCCTTACAAACCCCGGCATTAAACACCGCAGGATGCCTGATCCTGCTTAAACCCAATTCGATAGAGTTCGTATGACAAAGCAAGATCGTCGTCCTCAGTTTGTATTCATCTTCCAGTGCGTACTCGCCGCCGCCTGGATCGCATTTGTCTGGCTCTTCCGCTTCCTGCCCATGGAGGACTATGCCAACTGGCTTTGTGCCTCCCGAGTATTCACGCAGGCTTTGCATGGCAACGCCGTCCCCGGCTTCAGCCTGGCCAGCTGGCCGGTGCCCAACTCGGCATTCGTCGGGCTGACCGGTCTCTTCTCGCTGTTCGCGTCCCCCTACGTCGCAGGCAAGCTTTACCTCAGCATCACCATCGCCCTCTACTGCGCCGGCGCTTACCTGCTGCTCGGCGCCTTCACCTCGCGGCGCGACTCAGCCCTCCTCATGCTCCCCATGCTCTATGTCTTTCACAAAGGCATGTGGACCGGCGAACTCAGCTACAGCCTCGGGCTGGGCGTGTTTCTGCTTTCCGCGGCATATGCGGTGCGCGTGCGTCGCCCGTCATCGTTAGTGATCGCCATACTTTCGTTGGTTCTATTTTTCTGCCACGCCATCCCATTCATCTGCTGGTCGATTCTGCTTTGCGTCATGGCGCTCTTCGATCCCGATCGGTTTCCGCGCTTGCGAACGGCCATTGCTTACAGCCCCGCGCTGGGTCACTTCCTGCTTTACGCGCTGCATCGCAACGGGCACCACGCAGCCCACACGGGCCTGAACATTCTGGGAGTCCTGCGCATGACGCCTCGCTCTGCCGCCTCCTTGTTCTCGCCGCTGCATTTCTTTGCGCCATTCTTTGATACTGACCCTCAGTGGCTCAAGTCGTCGGCCCTTCTGTTCAATGTCTCCGCAATCCTGTGCGTACTGGCTGTCATCGCCTTCGGAGTCTGGAGGATGTTT
>DATMUN010000698.1:0-2194 GCA_035563895.1 Occallatibacter sp.
GAGCGGGAGCAGGCGCGATGATCGTGATTCGCAGCTGTCATGGGCACGACGAGCTGGAAGCATGTGTGCAGATGCAGATCGACACGTGGGGCTACGACCCGACGGATGTGATTCCGCGGAAGGCCTTTCTGGTGATGCAGAAGGTGGGCGGGCAGGTGATTGGCGCGTTCGATTCGGAGTTGCCGGGGGCTGCGGCTGAAGGCGATCCGAAATCGTTGATTGGATTCGCCATGTCTTTGCCGGGGATGAAGACGGGAGAGGGAAGCCCGCGCGCTTATCTGCACTCGCACATGCTGGCTGTGCGGCAGGAGTATCGCAATCGCGGGCTGGGAGCGCAACTCAAGCGGGAGCAACGACGTGAGGCGCTGGGGCGGGGGATCGGTCTGATGGAGTGGACCTTCGATCCGCTGGAGATCAAGAATGCGTACCTGAATATTTGCAAGCTGGGCGCGGTGATGCGGCGCTATTCCGTGGATTTTTATGGTGTATCCTCATCTCGACTGCAGGGTGGATTGCCAACGGACCGGCTTACGGCGGAGTGGCACATGGATTCGCCGCGCGTGACGGCGGCTTTGGAAGGACGTCCACTGCCTGCGTATGAGATTGAGGAGCGCATCGACGTTCCGTCAGCGATTTATGAATGGAAGGCGAGCGACAAGGACCGAGAGCGCGCCGCAGAGATTCAGTTGAGGAATCGCAGCAGGTTTCAGGAAGCATTCAAGAGGGGATTGGCCGTTCTCGGATTTGTCCGCGACGAAGAAGGGAATGGAGTCTTTGAACTGGGGCCACAGGCGCAACTGGGGCTGTAAGCAGAACCCAGTGCAAACGTAGAGCACTTGAACCTTTCAGGATGAGCCAAGGACTGAACGCCTTATGAAAATCGATGGAATCATACTTCGGGAACTGCGCATGCCGCTGGTGCGGCCGTTTGAGACGAGCTTCGAAGTGACACGGGACCGGCGGATTCTGCTGGCCGAGGTGCGCTCGGAGGGCTTGACAGGCTGGGGCGAGTGCACGGCAGGCGAGCATCCGTACTTCTCCGGCGAGTCGACGGACACGGCATGGCAGGTTCTGCTGAATGAACTGGGGCCGATGCTGGCGGCGTCTGAGCCGGAGCATGGCGGCGACTGTCCGAAGATCTTCCGCAAGGTGCGCGGGAACCCGATGACGAAGGCGACGCTTGAGAATGCGGTCTGGGACCTTGAGGCGCAGCGCGAGGGGCTTCCTCTGGCGCGGCTGCTGGGCGGCGTGCGTGATGAGATTCCGTGCGGCGTGTCGATCGGAATTCAGAAGTCGATTCCGGAGCTGATGGATGTGGTGGCGAAGGAACTGGCGGCTGGGTATCAGCGCATCAAGCTGAAGTGCAAGCGCGGGTGGGATGTCGAGGTCTTCGAGTCTGTGCGGACGCGCTGGCCGGAGATCACGCTGAGCTGCGATGCGAACTCGGCCTATCGGCTGCGAGATGCGGACCACCTAGTGACGTTCGACTCATTTGACCTGCTGATGATTGAGCAGCCGCTGTGGCATGACGACTTTTTCTACCACTCGATGCTGCAGAAGCGGCTGGACACGGCGATCTGCCTGGATGAGTCGATTGGCAACCGGCGCGATGCGCTGGCGGCGATCGAGATGGAGTCGTGCAGGATCATCAACATCAAGCTGGGGCGTGTAGGCGGCTTCTCTGAGGCGATTGCGGTGCACAATGCGGCGCAGGAGCGCGGCGTGCCGGTGTGGTGCGGAGGAATGCTGGAGTCGGGTATCGGGCGCTCGCACAATATCGCCCTGTCGTCGCTGGAGAACTTCTCGCTGCCGGGCGATGTGTCGGCTTCGGAACGGTACTGGAAGGAAGACATCATCGAGCCGGAGGTGACGGTTTCGCCGGTGGGCGAGATCACGATTCCGGATGTGCCGGGGCGCGGCTTTGAGGTGCGCGCGGACCTGATCGAGAAACTGACGGTGCGCAAGGAAGAGATTCGTGCGCTGGAGTTGGTTGGGCCAGCATAGAACCTGGCGCTAGTGCTTGAGGCCCCAGTCGAAGCGGCGGCCGAGGATCATCTTTGCGATCCAGTGGTCTGTGGAGGCGGTGGCTCCGACGCCGACGCCGAAGTTGAACTCCCATTTGGGCGAGAGGTCGAGGTCGATGGCGGGAAAGACCTGTTGCTGCTGGTCGTGGAGGCTGGCGGGATGGGTGAGG
>DATMUN010000699.1:0-5171 GCA_035563895.1 Occallatibacter sp.
GAGGCATATAGTTGAATTATCAACGTAATATCGGATTGAGCGGTTGAATGATGTGCACAATCGCGGTATTCGTGCTACTAGCGCCTGCGTTGGGCCGTACCCGTAGGTGTAATGTGCCGGCAGACGGACGTCTTTCGGGCACGGCTTATTCGTTCCAGCCATGAAGTCATCCGCCACTCCCACGACGCTCCAGGCGTCCCTATCTGCAACCGGGCTTCGCCGGTTATCCTGGCTCAAACGGGCGTTGCCCGTGATGGCATTTCTCGTACTGCTAAATCTGGCCGCGAACATCACCCAGGCGTTCAGCGATTTCGGCAGTCTCAACGAGCAGACCGCCCGCCGCCTCGACACATTGTCCTCTGCAATTGCGCTGCGAGTTCAGGATCGCGCGAAGGTCGTCGATCACAGCTTCATGATGGTCGGCGATGCTATTGCGACCGGGGCGCTGAGCGACCAGAAGCTCAGGCAGATTGCCATGCTGGACACGGACACGTTGGGTAACATCTCGATCACGGTATTTGGCTCGGGCGGCCGGCTGCTCGCGACCTCGACGCCGTTAGCAGACCGCGAGCAAGGGTGGTTCCAAGCTCTAATTGGCATGAAAGCCCGTTTTCCTGTGGTCGCCGAGCCGGTTCATTACGGCCCGGGCTGGGGCCTGCTTTCCGTCCGTGATCACCACGGAGAGGCCGGCGCAGCCGACATGCGTATTGCCATCGTGGTACCTGTCAACCAGGTGATGATGGCGGGCGTGGGACTCCCACCGGGCAGCGCAGCCCTGTTGCTCAACCATGAGGACCGGGTGATTGCCCGTTACCCGAAGACTCCAGCGGTCGAAACCGGATCGGTTTTTCACATAGAGGGTGTCAGGACTGAAGGGCCCACGCCCTCTACGTTCTATTCGATCTCACCGCAGGATGGGCGCAATCGGCTCAAGACGTCCCGCAACATTATCGTTGGTGAATCCGGCGACATCTGGAAACTCGAACTTGGCTACGCGGTCGACGAGTATCGTGCCCCGTGGCTGCATAGTCTCTACCTCAATCTGCTGGGCATGGCGATCGAAGTCACGTTGCTGGTCGCAGGCGTTGTGATGCTTCGTCATGAAAACCATCTGCACGAACAGGTCGAGACCTGGGCCGGCTTCGTTTCGACCGTGATCAGGAACATCCCAGCACCGGTTGCGCTGGTGGACGTTGGCACGGGAAAGATCACGCTTGCCAACGATGCGCTCGTGGGCTTTTTTGGCGAGCGGGCGAATGTCGGCGAGCGCCTGTCGATGCTTTTTGCAGATCCCGCGAACTGGTCGGGGACGGGCGCGCCGGACAGTGGTGAGCCTGTAGCCATGCTGGGCAGTTCGGGGACTGTCGAGATGGTCGTACGTTGCGTGCGTGTTCACGACCTCGCAGACGAAGCCACAGGCAAGGGGCTGATACTTGTGACGTTCACCGATGTCAGCAGGCAGTGCGAGCAGATCAGCCAGTTGCGTTCAGAAGCGGAGTTCGATGCCCTGACGAAACTGCCCAACCGGCGCCATTTTGCCCGTGCGAGCGAGCGTGCGGTGGCGCACGCGTGCCAAGGCAGAAGTCCTCTCGCTGTCCTTGCACTGGACCTGGATCACTTCAAGCGCGTCAACGACACCTGGGGTCACGCTGCGGGTGATCGCGTACTGGAAGTCGTCGCCGGGCGGATCAATGGTGCGCTTCGCGATCAGGACCTGCCAGGGCGCATAGGCGGTGAGGAATTCGCGGTGATCCTGCGAGGTGCAACGGCCGCACAGGCACATGCCGTTGCGGAACGTATCCGGCTCGGGGTGGCCGGCACACCGATTGTCCTCAGCGATGGCCAGGCGGCAAGCATCACCGCGAGCATCGGCATCGCAATGTATGCGTCAGGCGAGCCCGACCTGAGCGCCGCGCAGGCACGTGCCGACGCAGCGTTGTATCGCGCCAAGCAGATGGGCCGCAATCGCGTCGTAGCGGATAGTGACGTGGTTGCGCAGGAGCAGGATCGTCCGCAGAGCGCGGCCTGACCTGATTGTGCTATGCCGCTCTTGCACATACTTCCACATGGCGGTAGGGCGACAGGTTGTTGATTTGCACGGAATCCTGACCCACCCTGTGCAGTAATTTGCATCGAATATTGACCCACGTAGAACACTGACCTGCTCGGCAACGGGCAGGGGAACGGAGTGATCGACGTGGCTATATTGAGCATCATCCGACGCTGGCACTTTCGCGATCATGTCTCGTTGCGCGAGATTGCCAAACGGCTGGGCGTGTCCAGAAACACGGTCAGGCGTTACATACGGGCCGGCACTGTCCTGCCCGCCTATCCCGAACGTCACAGCCCCAGCAAGCTCGACGGGTTCGCGGCGAAGCTTGCTGGCTGGCTCAAGACCGAAGCAACGCGGCCTCGCAAACAGCGAAGAACTCTCAAGCAGATTCACGCGGATCTCTGCGCGCTGGGCTTCACCGGCTCCTATGATCGCGTCGCGGCGTTTGCCCGACGCTGGCGACAGGAACAACACGAGCAGGCAAAGACCACCGGACGCGGGACCTTCGTTCCTCTCCGGTTTGCTGCAGGCGAAGCGTTCCAGTTCGACTGGAGCGAGGACTGGGCTGTCATCAACGGCGAGCGCACCAAGCTGCAGGTCGCGCAACTCAAGCTCAGCCACAGCCGCGCCTTCTTCCTGCGTGCCTACCTGCTGCAGACTCACGAGATGCTGTTCGACGCCCATCATCATGCGTTCGTTGCGTGGGGCGGCATTCCACGCCGCGGCATCTACGACAACATGAAGACCGCCGTCGACAGGGTGCGTCCCGGCAAGGTCCGCGAGGTCAACGCGCGGTTCAGCGCAATGGTGAGCCACTACCTGTTTGACGCCGAGTTCTGCAACGTCGCCTCGGGCTGGGAGAAGGGACAGATCGAGAAGAACGTCCAGGACAGCCGTCACCGGCTCTGGCAGAAGGTGCCGACGTTCGGTTCACTCGCCGCGCTCAACGACTGGCTGGCCGATCAATGCGTGCTGTTGTGGCAGCAGACCCGGCATCCGGAGCAGGACATGACGATCTGGGAGGCGTGGTCGGCCGAGCGGCCACACCTGATGCCGGTGGGCCAGCCGTTCGATGGTTTCGTTGAACACAGCAAACCCGTCTCACCAACCTGCCTGGTGAACTTCGAGCGCAACCGGTACAGCGTGCCAGCGTCGTTCGCCAACCGGCCCGTCAGTCTGCACGTCTACGCCGCGAAGCTCGTCTTCGTCGCCGAAGGCCAGGTGATTGCCGAACACGAGCGGCGTATCAACCGCAGCCATGACCGCGGCGAGACCATTTACGACTGGCGTCACTACCTGGCAGTCCTGCAGCGCAAGCCGGGAGCGCTTCGCAACGGTGCACCCTTCGCCGAGTTTCCGGATGGATTCCGCAAGCTGCAGGGCGTGCTGCTGAAGCGCCCCGGTGGCGACCGGGAGATGGTGGAGATTCTGGCGCTGGTCCTGCTGCACGACGAACAGATGGTGCTTGCTGCAGTCGAGCTGGCGTTCGAGGCTGGCGCACCGAACAAGCAGACGGTACTGAACATCCTGAGCCGGCTGCTCGACAGCCCGCCTGTGCCGCCGCTGCAGACGCCCCAGGCCTTCGCACTGAAGGTCGAGCCACAGGCCAACGTGGGCCGCTACGACCGCCTGAGGAACCGGGAGGACGATCATGCAGCCTGACGTCATGATGCAGATGCTCAAGTCACTCAAGCTGCACGGGATGGCACAGGCGTTAGGCGAACTCGCCGCGCAGGACTCGCCGGCCTACAAGTCGGCTTCGCTGGTGCTTGCCGGGTTGCTCAAGGCGGAAATCGCAGAGCGCGAAGTGCGTTCACTCGCGTACCAGATGAAGGCGGCACGCTTCCCGGCGTATCGCGACATTGGCGGCTTCGACTTCAGTTGCAGCGACGCCAATGAAGCGCTGGTGCGCGAGTTGTACCAGTGTGAGTTCATCGACTCGGCACACAACATCGTTCTGGTGGGTGGACCCGGTACAGGCAAAACGCATCTGGCAACCGCGATTGGTGTGCAGGCTCTCGAGCACCACCGACGCCGCGTGCGCTTCTTCTCCACCATCGAACTGGTCAATGCGCTTGAACAGGAGAAGCTCGTGGGCAAACCGGGACAGCTCGCCACGCGACTCATGTATGCCGATCTTGTGGTTCTCGACGAGCTCGGCTATCTGCCGTTCAGCCAGACCGGCGGTGCCATGCTGTTCCACCTGCTCAGCAAACTCTATGAACGAACCAGCATCATCATTACCACCAACCTGAGCTTCGCGGAGTGGGCCAGTGTGTTTGGCGATGCAAAGATGACGACGGCGCTGCTCGACCGGCTTACGCACCATTGCCATATTGTAGAAACAGGCAACGATAGCTACCGTTTCAGAAACAGCACGACACAGCCAAAGAAGGAGAGAAAGAAGACCCAGATACCCACCGAATAACCCGCAAAGCTGGTCCAAGGGGTGGGTCAGAATTCAATGCAATTCGTGGGTCAGGATTCCGTGCAAATTAACACTATGCGCGCCAGAATCTGAGGCGTTCGCTGACGGTAGAGGAATTGGCCAAAATCGCTCACCTGAGTCCGCGCCAGTTCAGCCGTGTGTTTACGCTCGAAACGGGCGCGTCCCCGGCCAGAGCAATTGAAAGACTTCGACTAGAGGCTGCGCGGCTGATGATCGAACAGAGCCGGCATCCGCTTGAGGTCATCGCTAGAGAGACCGGTTTTCGCGGCTGCGAGCATATGCGCGACGCTTTCATGCGCGAGCTTGGCCGTCCGCCCCAGGCGGTCCGGCGCCACAAGCGCATGGGTGCCCGACGGATTCTGCCGACTGTCCCGGTCGATACAACACCATAGAAGCTGATGTGGCCAAATTGCGCGAGGAAACGGCCCATGCAGTTAGATGATCTTCACGACGACGACTGCTTCGCCCTCCGTCAGGCTTCTCGACACATCTCGAAGCTGTATGAGCGTTACTTGTCCGAGGCCGGCATCACGCCCACGCAGTACAGCATTCTCAGGACGCTGGGCCACTTTCCGAGCTTGACGATGGAAAAGCTCGCCAAGGCGATGGTAATGGATAGAACGACACTCGTGCGTGCACTCAAACCTTTGCTCCAACGTGGCCTTGTGG
>DATMUN010000700.1:0-2421 GCA_035563895.1 Occallatibacter sp.
TTTGCCACCGCCACTTCGATCTGCCGCAGAAGACTCACGATCTGCTCCGGCGTATGTTTCTTCCCTCGGGCCATCCCAGGCTCCTCTCATACCAGCTTCTCTGATGATTCCCGCTGGTACAAAATTCGCCGGGCACTCCAATCAGTCGTGCTCTCCCACGTGCCCACAAAACCGGAACCGTCGCTGATCCGCTGATACACATAGTGCAGATTCATCGTTGTGCCGTTCTCGCGATACGACGTATAGTCGTCCGTCAGGGCCTTTCCATCCGGCGATAACTTCCAGAGGCCTATGATTGTGGTTCTGCCATTTGACTTGCGAACAATCTTCCAGTTGCTGGCGTCCTGAACGACGATTGCGAGCGTGCTGCCGAAAAGAGCGGGCTGGTCCGTACCATCGGCCACAATAGTCTCCACATTGTCGGCCGAGAAGATCAGGTTGTATCGGTTCGGCCCCGCAGGCTCAACCTTCATCTGGTCGGTGAGTCGACTATGCGCAGGATCAAGCTTCCACTTGCCAACGAAAGCGGTAACGGAATCAGCTGGAGCCGCATTCAAGGGCGCAATCGAAAAAACCAGCGTGGACAGAAGGTAGAGAGCATGTCGGACCATGACTTCCTCCGTGACGTGGATAACCCACCCGCTTGTACATGCACGGATTCAGCCATTCCAGGGAGCGAGAAAATGAGCGGGCTATCTAGCGCAACTTCAATGGTTCCACAGGCACTGCACTCTGGCACCCAACTGCGCGGACCACGCAAGCTGTTCATCCGCGGACACTGATGTGCTAAAGCGGACAATCCGAACCTGCCGCTTGTCGAGCGATCCGCCCCTTCACCCTTCTCAGCGCTTGCCCTTGCGGCGCCCAGCAGACGTGCCCAAGGTCTCTTGGCAGAGCTCCGAGTCCTGCCCGCCCTTCACCTCTCCAATCGCATCCGTAGCACGGCAGAGCCGCAGCTTCAGCGCTTCGGCCTCCTTGTTCGCAATCAGTTGTGTACGGTCCAGCCGCGACCACGGATCGGCATCGTACTCATAGAGAAAGTCCTCGGCCGGCTTATCCTTCCCGTAGTCGAAATGGCTCCACGTCGCCAGCAGCTCATGGCCGTTTGCATCGGCCAGCAGCGCATACACATTCGTAACTGCGACGCCCGCCGGAGGCTTGTCCGCACCTAGCAACGCAGCCTGCGCCCCGCGCAGCCAGCGCGCGCTCCAGCCGTGCACGCGAATGTCGTAATAGAACGCCGTGAATGAAGTGGTCGCGTTGCACTCGCGGCAATCTTCGTACAGCGCGCCCAGCTCGCGCGGGCCGCTCGCCGTAAACAACAGCCAGTCCAGCAGCCGCAGATTCACACCGTGGATCAACGAAGTCACCGCATGACTCGTCAGCGAAACACTCCACACGCTGAAAGTGTCCGTCTGCGTCGTAGCCTGCGGTGAGAGCCTGTCAGTCGTCACCACCAGCGCCGCATCATACTGCACGCCGATCTCACGGATCGCGGTCCACTTCTCTGCCACCAGCGCGCGCGTCACCCACGTCACCACGCTCTGGTCCGCGTCCGAGCGAAAGTCCACCCAGCGAAATGTCTCCGGAGCCTGCTGTGCACGCGCACCAGAAACCAATGCTACCACCGCAAACAGCCAAATGCCCGCGCGCAACCCTACCGATCTCAGCACTTCACCTCTCACAGTCCCAGCTTTGCCCACAGCGCGTCGACCTTCTCCTTCGTCGCCCGGTCCATCTCGATCATTGCCGGCCACGGCCGATCGAATCCCTCAGCCTTCCACTTCCGCGTCGCGTCAATTCCCATCTTCGAGCCGTAGTTCGGCAGCCTCGACGCGTGATCGAGCGAGTCCACCGGCCCCATGGTGAATTGGATGTCGCGTTCCGGATCGATGTTGTTTGCCACCCGCAACACCACCTCGCCCATGTCGTGCACATCGCAGTCCTCGTCCACCACCACCACGCACTTGGTGAACATGGCCTGCCCCAGCGACCAGATCGCGTTCATCACCTTCCGTGCCTGCCCCGGGTAGCTCTTCCGAATCGACACAATCATCAGGTTGTGAAACACCGCCTCCACCGGCAGATTCACATCCACCAGTTCGGGAATGGTCATCTTCATCGCTGGTAGAAAGATCCGCCCCACGGCCTTACCCATCCACGCATCTTCCATCGGCGGCTTACCCACAATCGTCGCCGCGTAGATCGGGTCCTTGCGATGCGTGATGCACGTCAAGTGAAACACCGGGTACTCATCCGTCATCGTGTAAAAGCCCGTGTGGTCGCCGAACGGGCCCTCCGTGCGCAGCTCGCCCAGTTCCACGTAGCCCTCGAGCACAATCTCCGCATGGGCCGGAACCTCGAGATCCACCGTCTCGCACTTCACAATCTCCACCGGCTTGCCACGCAGAAACCCCGCGA
>DATMUN010000701.1:0-4199 GCA_035563895.1 Occallatibacter sp.
GATGAGATTCGCCGCGCACCGCGTAGGCTGGCTGCGCTGAGTGCCGAAGCAGAGGCCGAGCGCGCCGAGGCCAAGACGTTCCTCTACGCGAACTTCTATCTCTCACCAGTGATGACAATCGAGCATCACCACGCGGATGAGGTGGTGGAGGAGTTGTTTGCTGCGCTGATGGCAGCCCCTGGAAGACTACCCGAGGACCACCAGGCACAGATTCCAACCGAGGGGCTGGCGCGCACCGTGGCGGATTACATCGCCGGAATGACGGATGGGTATATCGAGGAGCTGTGGCGAAAGCAGCGGGGTTCGTGAGTCATTAATGAAAATGCCCGGCTACAGCCGGGCATTTTATCGCCAGGTTTCGCGCCAGCTACTGCACCTGCCCGTGCGGGCGCAGGCGGCGCAGGTCGAGCGCGCACTCAACGGCATTTTGGGCGAACATTCGCAGATTGTCGCTCGCGGCCCAGAGCCAGACGCGGCTGGTGAGCGAGGGGTTGCGCAGTTCAGGCTCGGGCTTCATGCGCAGCAGCACGTCGTTCTGGCCCGTGGCGGCAAGGTTCGAGGGCGAGTCCGTATCCTCCAGCACGAGATCGAGGTGGTCGCCGCTCAGCGCCTCTTCAACCGCAGTAATCTCAACGGGCTGGTCGAGCTGCAGCGCGATAGAGAAGGCGTGGCCGTGGAAGACTGGCGCGTGGAGAGCCTGCAGGCTGACGGCGGGCCACCGCCGGCCGCCGAGCGCGGCAAAGTGGCGGCGAATGCGGGCCTCTATCGCAGCGATATTGGCTGTAGCGTTTTCTCCCAGACCGGAGAGCAGATTGTAGGCCACCTGCGCGTCGTACGCTGCGCGGGGCAGCGGCTGGAAGCTGAGCAGATTGATGGTCTGCTGGTGCAGCTCATCCATAGCGGCGCGGCCAAACTCGCTGGCAGGCAGCAGAACCGTAGCGTAGACAGCCTTGACGGGCACGCTCTGTCGCAGACGCTCCAATACGAGAGCCAGCGCGAGAGCGGCGGAGTGCGCCGGAATGATGGCCGGAGTGAAGAGATCGGCACTGCTTTCGCCAGCATCGAGCCATGGCGCGCGCACCAGCGCACCTGCCTCCTGGTCGAGCGCTCCGGTGAGGTCGAGCACGGTGGAGCCCGCCTCGACAGCCTGCCTCCAGTGCAGACGCGTCAGTACTTCAGCTCCGCAAAAGAAGGTGAAGTCTACTCGGTCAAAAGAATCAGGTGCGATGGACTGCACGAAGGTGACTTCGTCGCCGACCTGCTCGAGTTGTCCCTGGCCCTGCTGGTCGTCGAGCAGCACAAAGCTGGACGTAGCGAGCGGCGAGTCAGAGAGCGCCTCTTTCAATTCTTTGCCGAGCAGCGTGGATGCGCCGACGATTGCGATCTTGTACACAGAATCCTCTTCGATCTTCAGGAGTGCGTGGCCGGATCAGGCTGTGGCGCAGGCGGCGCTCCAGGCTGACGGCGACGACGCTGCCACGAGTACGCAGCGCGCGCCCAGATGCCCGAGACCATGTAAATAAGCGCCATCAGCATGAGCACCACATTGGAGTAGCGCAGCATAACGTAAAGCACCATGGCCACGATGAGCAGCAACTGGAAAGGGTGGCTGCGCGAAAGATTGATCTCCTTGCCGGACCAGAAGCGCCACGTGCTGACCATCAGGAATCCGCACAGGCCGACGAGCACGAGCCACGGAAAAGCAACCCACCAGTAATCTTCGCCAACGGGGATGCCGCCGAAGAAGTGGACAACAGAGGCGATGAGACCCGCTGCGGCAGGGATGGGCATGCCGACAAAGTATTTGCGATCTGGACGGCCGGGATTACGCGGCTGCGCATCGTGGCTGATGTTAAACCGCGCCAGACGGGAGGCGCCGCCAATGAGATAGAGGAAGCAGAGGAACGCGCCCACCTGCACCAGATGCTGGTGCAGAACCGGGTTGATGGTGTCCGGCAGGAAATGGAAGCCCCAAACGAAGGCCAGCAGGCTGGGCGCAACGCCAAAGGTGATCACGTCAGCGAGCGAGTCGAGTTCCCTGCCGAAGTCGGAGCACGTATTGGTCATGCGGGCGATGCGCCCGTCGAGCGCGTCGAACGGAATCGCGAAGAGAATGGCGATGGCGGCCCAGTCGAGGTGCGTGATGGTGTCGCCGCTGATGGCGGCGATGGTCTGCGTGATGGAGTAGTAGCCCGCGCCGATGTTGCCCGCGGTGAACAGCGAAGGCAGCAGAAACATGCCGCGGCGCAGACGCGCCCGTGCCAGCGCACGGGCCTCTGCGGGGTCGCGATGGCTGTTCATGCGCGCGCTCCCTGCGGTTCGTCCGGCAGCGCTTTGGCCTTGGATTTACGCAGGACCTGGGCAACGCCTACGACTGCGGCCGCCTCAGGCATGGCCGCCAGGATGCTGGCCCCGCCGCGTACGCGCTGGCCCACACGCACGTGCAACACGGCGTCGGCAGGAACGACCACGTCCACGCGCGAGCCAAACTTGATGAGGCCCACCCGCTGACCGCGCTCCACCGCAGCGCCCTCGGGCAGGTTGAAGACGATGCGGCGCGCCAGCAGGCCGGCAATCTGCTTGAAGGTGACCTCGATCCCCTCGCCGCGCACGGTCACGATGTTCTGCTCGTTGCGCTCGGCCGAAGCCGGATTCATGGCGTTGAGATACTGGCCCTTCTGATAGCGGACCTGCGTGAGGATGCCCGCAATCGGCGAGCGGTTGACGTGAACGTCAAAGACGCTCAGGAAGATGCTGATGCGCTGGCGCACCCCCTCGGGCGTCTCAATGGAGACCGTCTCCGTCACGAGACCATCTCCGGGCGAGACGATCAAACCCGGCCCGGCAGGAACCTGCCTTTCAGGATCGCGAAAGAACCAGAGGAAGAAAAGAGCAAGCAGGAGCGGCAGAGATGCCCACGCCCAGCCACGGGTGGCCCAGAAAACAACCGCAGCCACCGCCAGAAGACTCAAACCGTAGATGTAACCGTCACGAACCATTGTCCCCAACGATTATACGGTTCGCATCCTCACGAGCACCGGCACAGCACACACACTACCCATTTTCGGTACCGCATCTGCGGGCCGGTTCGCCCTTCGTCTGCTTTCGCTGGTTTCTGCTCTGCGCTTACGCGACCGCCGCTATGCGGTGCTCGAGGGCGTAGATCAGGTCCTTCGCGTGAAGTTTCAACTTCTTCAGGCGCACCTCTTCGAGCTGCTCATCCTCAGAGAGGTAGGGCTTCTGAATCAACTCTTCAAGACGCTGAGCGTAGCGGCTGTGTTCAGCATGCAGACGTGCAACTTCTTCGCCCAGCGTTACGTCCTTTATCTCGTCCATCAGGCACCTCCGTATTCACGGAACCTTTACATATATATCGGCCCCGTGGAGATGGGCAAGCGGCAAAAGGTACAAATCTACGGGGATTTTGTGGATTTCCGCCAGCGAGACCAACATGCGTGACGCGTATCACAATCGGAGATGATCTGATCAAAAAAACCACCGTGGTCCCTTCAATTCAGGCCGTGACGCAGAACGATCGCATCCTCTTGCGGGTCAGCGTAATAGCCAGGACGGTGACCGGCTTCGACAAATCCGAGGGTGGCGTAGAGGGCGCGGGCGGGGCCGTTCGATACGCGGACCTCGAGGAGTACCGAATCGATGCCGGCTTCGCGCAGTCGGGCGGAGATCGCGTAGAACAACTCGCTGGCTATGCCCTGGCGCTGAGAGGCAGCCGCGACGGCGATCGATTCAAGCTCAGCCTCGGGCGGCGTAAGGCTGGCCACGGCGAGCCCACAGAGCTGGCCCGAGACGAAAGCGCCGAGGACAAGGCGAGCAGGCACAGATTCAGAATCGACCACGGCGCGCCAGATGGTGCGCGACCAGTGCGGAGCGTGCGCCAATGCAGCAGAGAGGGCCATCGCCGCGTCAATGTCCGCGACGACAAGAGGGCGAATGGCAAGTTCGGGCGGCGTCATGCGCAGTGGGGCTGTGGCCCGAAGATCTCGGCGTCGGAACGGCGCAGGTAGTGGCCGTCGAGCAGAGCCAGATCGGCAAATTGACCGGCGCGTACGAACGGCGCGGCAAAGCTGAGGAGATCGGCAGCAGTGGACGCGGAAACGCGAACCAATTCCGTTGCGGGCCAGTGCTGCTGCAAAAGAACGGCGGCAGCGTCGTCACAAAGAGCGACGCGGGCCGCACAC
>DATMUN010000702.1:0-3066 GCA_035563895.1 Occallatibacter sp.
AATGGCGCAGAGGCGAGCCGCAAAATCGCCGCCATCGGCGTCCACGTCTCCCGCGGCATCACCTCGCACGGCTTCGCCTTCAACGTCACCACGGACCTCCGCGACTTCCAGCTCATCATCCCCTGCGGCATCGCCGACCACGGCGTAACCAGCCTCGCCGAGCGGGTGCGGGATGCATCCGCGCTTCCGTCGCTTGAATCCATCGCGCATCAGGCCGCGCGACAGTTCGGCCTCGTCTTCGGCGAGCAGGTTCTAGCCGTTGAAAGCCTCGACGCGCTCCGCCGCCAGGCCGGTTCGCTCGCAGAGGACACACCGCTCACCGTGCCGCGCGAGGTGGAACGCCTCGCCGCCGAACCCGAGCATCCGGTACGCGCCTGAGCCGTGCAAACGCACCGAGATTTATAATCCGGCAGGGGACAACGCCAACGGCCACAGTCCCATATCGCGGAGAGTAACGATCGATGCCAACCGACGTCATCATGCCCCAGATGGGCGAATCCATCTTCGAGGGCACCATCACCAAATGGCTGAAGAAGCCGGGCGACAAGGTCGAAAAAGACGAGCCGCTGCTTGAAATCTCCACCGACAAGGTGGACGCCGAGATTCCCGCGCCCGCTGCAGGCGTTCTGCGCGAGGTCAAATTCGCCGTCGGCGCCACGGTTCAGGTCAACACCGTCATCGCCGTGCTCGGCGAGCCCGGGGAGTCGGCGGCCACGCCCGCCCCCGCGCCGCAAAGCCCCTCCGCACCGCAAGGCCCCGTAGTCGATGTCGTCATGCCTCAGATGGGCGAGTCTATCTTCGAGGGCACCATCACCAAGTGGCTCAAGAAGCCCGGCGACCCCGTCGCCAAAGACGAACCCCTGCTCGAGATCTCCACCGACAAGGTCGACGCCGAAATTCCGTCGCCCGCCGACGGTGTTCTCATCGCCATCAGGATTCCCGAGGGCGAAACCGTCCAGGTCAACACCGTTCTGGCCGTCATCGGCGGCGAGGGTGCAACGGTTGAGAGCACATCGACTCCCGCTCCCGTCGTCCCAAGTGCGTATGCACCGGCAGAGGCAGCGATCCCCGCACCGCAGCCGGTGGAGCGCACCGGCAAGCTGCGTTCCTCGCCACTCGTGCGCCGCATCGCCCGCGAGCACAACATCGACCTCATCTACGTTCCGGGCACCGGCTCCGAGGGCCGCGTCACCAAGGAAGACATCCTCCGCTACGTAGCCAACCCCGCGCCCAGGCCCGCAACGGCAGCGCAGGAGTTTGCCGCACCGCAGGTCTCGCCGCAGGGCCTCCGCGAAGAAGTCACGCCCATGACGCGCATGCGCGCCATCATCGCCGAGCGCATGCTTGAGGCCAAGCACGCCATCCCCCACGCGCACACCGTCTACAAGATCGACATGACGCGCATCGCGCGCCTGCGCGACCGCGAGCGCAAGGGCTTCGAGCAGCGCCACGGCATCAAGTTGACGTATATGCCGTTCATCGCCGCCGCGGCCGTTGAAGCACTCAAGAAGTTCCCCATCGTGAACGCATCGCTCGAGGGCGCAAACATCCACTACCACGGCAACGTAAACCTCGGCATCGCCGTCGCGCTGGAGTGGGGTCTCATCGTGCCCGTGGTGCGCAAGGCCGAAGGTGCAAGCTTCGTCGAGCTGGCCCGGGCCATCCACGATCTCGCCGCCCGCGCGCGCGGCAAAAAGCTCTCTCCTGACGAGGTCGGCAGCTCCACCTTCACGCTCACCAACTCCGGTGTCTTCGGCGGCGAGTTCGGCACGCCCATCATCAATCAGCCGGAGTCCGCCATCCTCGCCATCGGCGGCCTGCGCAAAGAGCCCGTCGTGGTTACAGACGCCGACGGCAACGACTCCATAGCCATTCGTTCCGTGCAGTACTACTGCCTCGGCTTCGACCACCGCCTCATCGACGGCGCCGACTCCGGCAAGTTCATGAGCGAGTTCAAATCGATCCTCGAAAACTGGGACCGCGCAATCGGCTGATCGTCAGCTAGGATCGACGGGCGTCATGCAACTGCCGCAGAGCTTCGCCTGAGGCGTACGCAGCGGCTTGCGGCAGCGCTTGCACGGCGGACCATAGAGTGAAGTTCGATGATGCAGGATAGCAACGTGGTTCTTTTCCTGCACCCCCGTGAGTACTTCGTAGTGCACACGTACTGGAGTGAAGAAAACGTCGAGGAGATCTCGACTGAGTCCTATCCCGGACTGTTCTCGAAACTCCTTCACTTCAGTAAGTGCATGCCGGTAAAGCTCAGTGATCGGAGCGAACTCCTCCTCATTGAGCATGACAACATCTGCGCGACATCTCCAGCACCATAGCACCTGCATTGCGTAAGACTCTAACACGCCCTCTCATTCGTTGCTTGCCCACGGATCATACGTTCCCACCGACCACGAGTGCCCCTCCGGGTCCTTCACCGTGAACTCGCGACTGCCGTAATCCGTGTCCTGCAAAGGCCGGATCACGGTCGCTCCGGCAGTCGTGGCGCGCGCGTACACCGCATCCGCATCCTCTACCACCACGTACGTGCTGCGCGTCTCCACATTGCCGACCTCGCCCGGTGAGCGAAAAAGGCGCCCGTACTCGTCGTCGCACGCCGAGCCCAGCATGATGATGCCGCCGCCCAGCGTCAACTCGGCATGCGCAATGGCGCGGTCCGTGCCTTCGTAAACTGCGTGCCGTGCAAAGCCGAGCACGTTGCAGAGCCATTCGATAGCGGCCGGTGCGTCCTTGTACCGGAGCACAGGCATAACCGTACTGCGGGTTTCGGCCATGAGGAAGCCTCCGCCCGCAGAGTAGCGCGCGAGCGCGCATCCCCGCAATCGGCTATTCTGTCGGAAATGGAGCTTCCTGCGGGCGACCGAGAGCTGGTTCAAATTGTGGATGCGGCGCTGAAGGATGCGGCGCAGCGCGCTGGCGTGTGGCTGGCCTGTCGGCCCGGGTGCACCACCTGTTGTCACGGCGCCTTCGCCATCAACGCGCTCGACGTCGCTAGGCTCCGCGCCGCGCTCCAGCGGCTCCGCGAAACCAACGTGGAGGCAGCCGAGGCCGTCG